>CBFGVM010000040.1:0-15990 GCA_965652015.1 uncultured Alphaproteobacteria bacterium | reverse complement strand
CTCGGAGAAGAGTTCGAGCAGAAAATCGGGCACCGTGAGCAGGTAGCAGGCGCCGCCGCCATTGTTAAGCCGAAAAGCGGGCGTTGTTCGCGCGAGGCGGCTCTGCTCACCTCGCACGCTTGGCGGACTCGCCGCCATGCCACACACTTGCAATGCGCTCGTTCGGCAGCGATCGGCATGTCTGGATGAAGATTCTCCACCACAGCTTTTCCATCCTCGCCATGCTCTTGTGCGCAGTCGCGCTCACCACCGCTGCTCCCGTTGCAGCGGGCGCGACCGCCTATCTGATGTACATCAAGGGAAGCGAGGGCCCGCCCGCGGTGCCGATGCGCGTCGTCTGGGAGCCGCGCGACGGCAACCCTCACGTCACCATCGATCTTGGCCCCCAATATGAGCCGGCGCTGACGAAGCTCGGGCTGCCGCGCGTGCTCGAATACGATGCCATCCCCGAGAAATCACAGTTCGTGGTGCGCGATCCCGAATTCGCGCGCTTCGTCAAAACCGTTGCCGCGTCGATCGTGCAGGGCTTCTTGACCGCGAGCCCCGTTCCCGGCGCGTGGGCGCAACCCGCCGAGGTCAAGGTTCACACCGCGGCGCTTCTCATCACACCCGCACCCGCCCGACTGGAGCTGATTGCACGGCTCCACGTCACCTATCTCGACCCGCAAAAGTCGGGACCGCCGAAGGTTCAGGAGCTGATCAAGGGCGACATCATTTTCGTCGGCCAGCCGGAACCCGCGGCAGGCGGTCAAGCGGGACAAGCGGACAAGCGGTGAAGCTGTCAAACGCCATACGGCCGACGCGCTCGGTCACCTTCCCCTGGAGGGTAACCGTGTCTCTGGCACCGCCGTGATTTAGCTTCACGATTCTTGGCGCTGCAATTTCTTATGGCTGCCGTCGCACATCGGCCGATTGCCGGTGCGCTTGCAGGCGCAGAACCAGGCCTGTTCTGCCTGAACTGCCTTCCACTCGACTGGAGTGAACAGCGTGCCTTTGTGCGAGCCATCGCAGAACGGCTGCGTCTTCGAGCGCCCGCAGGCGCACCACCAATAGCTCTTGCCGGCCTCGACATCGACCGCGAGCGGCGCACGTCCGCCGATTTCAGGTTCAGAATTCATGCCGACGCGCCTCCCGCTTCGGTGGCGAGCCACGCCTCGCCGCAGGCTTTGGCGAGTTCGCGCACGCGCAGAATGTAGCTCTGCCGCTCGGTCACGGAAATCACCCCGCGCGCGTCGAGCAGATTGAACACATGGCTCGCCTTGATGCATTGGTCGTAGGCAGGCAGCGCCATCAGGTGGCGCTTCTTGTTGCCGACCGTGGTCCAACCGGCCTCGATGTAGTTGCGGCAGGCGGCCTCCGCCATCTTGAACTGCTCGAACAGCATCTCGGTTTCGGCGAATTCGAAATTGTGCCGGGAGTATTCCTGCTCGGCCTGCAGGAAAACGTCGCCATAGGTGACCTTCTTGTCTCCCTCGCGGCCGTTGAAATTGAGATCGAAGACGCGGTCGACGCCCTGCACATACATCGCGAGCCGCTCCAGCCCATAGGTCAACTCGCCGGAGACCGGCGCGCATTCGAAGCCCGCGACCTGCTGGAAATACGTGAATTGCGACACCTCCATGCCGTCGCACCAGCACTCCCAGCCGAGCCCCCAAGCGCCGAGCGTGGGGCTTTCCCAATCGTCCTCCACGAAACGGATATCGTGAAGCTTGGGATCGATGCCGATCGCGACGAGCGATTTGAGATAAAGCTCTTGAATATCGTCGGGCGACGGCTTCAGGATCACTTGAAATTGGTAATAGTGCTGCAGGCGGTTGGGATTCTCGCCATAGCGGCCGTCCTTCGGCCGACGTGAAGGTTGCACATAGGCCGCGTTCCACGGCCTGGGCCCGAGCGCGCGCAAGGTCGTCGCCGGATGAAAGGTGCCGGCGCCGACCTCCATGTCATAAGGCTGCAGGATCACGCAGCCGTAGTCGGCCCAGTAGCGCTGCAACGCCAGAATGAGCCCCTGGAACGAGCGCGCAGGACGCAGATGGGCGGGAAGATCGTCGCTCATGTGCTCGGAAAGAAAATGCTCGCCACCGCAACCGAGCCCCGGCACGCATGCGCGGCACCGATGCCGGATTCAGCCGAGAGGGCGGGCTAGACCTACTGGTGGGCCTCCGGAGGGTCAAGGCGCGATGCAATGACCGTCGCACGCTCCATCGTTATGCTGGTGCCATGATCGTCATGCGCCGCTTCCTTGCCGCGTTTCTCGGCGTCGCGCTCGTCCTGCCGGCAGTGGGCGGTGCACGGGCGCAGGATTATCCCGACCGGCCGATCCGGCTGGTGGTCGGCTTCACCGCCGGAGGCACTACCGATTTCGTCGCGCGTCTCCTCTCCGAACGGCTGCGCGGCCCGCTCGGCCAAACCGTCGTGGTCGACAACCGGCCGGGCGCCAACGGCGCGATCGCGGCCGAATACGTGGCAAAGTCGGAGCCGGACGGTTACACGCTGTTCTTCACTACCGTGGGCGCGGTCGCCATCAATCCGGCTTTGCGCAGCAACTTGCCCTACGACCCGGTGAAGGATTTCGCGCCGGTCGGCATGGCGGTGTTCAACTCGACCATGCTGGTGGTGAACGCTTCGATGCGCGTCAATTCGGCGCGCGAACTCGCCGCACTGGCGCGCGAGCGGCCGGGCGCCATCACCATCGGCGTCACCGGGATCGGCGCGGTCTCGCATCTCGGGCTCGAACTTTTCCAGGCCGCTGCCGGCGTGAAATTCCAGGCCGTGCCCTACCGCGGCGCCGCGCAAGCGATGACCGATCTGCTCGGCGGCCAACTCGACGGCCTGTTCGGCGACACCCCGACCGTCATGCAGCAAGTCAAGGCGGGCAAGCTCAAGGCGCTTGCGGCAACCTCGCAGGATCGCTCCGACATTTTTCCGGACGTGCCGACCTTCGCCGAGCAAGGCTTCGCCGATACCGTCGCCAACCAATGGGCCGGCACGTTGGCGCCGGCGGCCACGCCGCCCGCCGTCATCTCGAAACTCGGTGCCGCTTTCAACGCCGCGCTGACCGATGCCGACGTTCGCCGCCGCCTGGCGCAGGCCGGCGTCACGCCCTCCCCGAGCACGCCGGAGGAGTTTGCCCGTTATCTCAAGCAGGAGATCGCCCGCTGGAGCAGGCTCATCCGCGAGAAAGGCATCAAAGGCGAATAGGAATCCAATTGATCAAGGAAAGCGGCCCGATAGCAGCGCGGCTCGCCCTTGAACCCGTTCCGCCGCCAGCGCGACCAACCGTCGAGACATCAATTGGAGGCTGGCATGATCATCCAATTGCTCGCAATGGCTTTCATTCTCGCGTTCAGCGCAATCGTGATCTTGGGCCACGTGCTAGTGGTGCTGGCCGTATTTACGCCCGTGCGCGCCGGCAACTCGCAAACCGCCGATGAAGACCGCCTACATCAGGCGGAACTCGCCCGTGCGCGGGTCGCGGCGTAGGGTCGGCAGCGACCCCCGGTCGACGGCGGCTGCGTTCTTCACCCGCTCGAGTTCCTCGTTGATGCGTCGCACCTCCTTCGAGACCCAACGAATGGCAGCGCCCCCCGCGAGGGCGCCGAGGGCCAGCCTGACCAAAGGCGAAACAAGGAAGGGCGGCATGGACGGTCTCCTTCTCCAATCTTCTTATAATCCGTAACGTGCCCACAGCGCACGCGCCTCGAGCGCCGAGATCGCCTCCTCGGCGAAGTCGGCG
Source organism: uncultured Alphaproteobacteria bacterium (assembly GCA_965652015.1). GTDB lineage: Bacteria > Pseudomonadota > Alphaproteobacteria > Rhizobiales > Xanthobacteraceae > VAZQ01. Next base: position 12,254 of record CBFGVM010000040.1, on the reverse strand, counting down.
GCGCGGGGCAGGCCGGCGAGATGCGTCGTATCCACACCCGGCTGCATACGGCCGAACCAACCGCGCGCAGGGGCCACCAGTGGTGTGACGACGTCCTCGCCGAAGCGCGCACGCAGCGTCGCCCGCAGGTCGCCGATGCCGTCGGCAAGGCCGAGCTCGATCGCCTTGCTGCCGGTCCAGTATTCGCCGGAGAATAAGGTCTTTTCGGGCCCCTTGAGCCGCGCCCCTCGGCAGCGCTTCACGAGGTCGATGAAGTCTTGGTGGATGTCCCGCTGCAGCGCCTTGAGCCGCTCGACGTCCTCCGGATTCTCGGGAAGGAATGGATCGAGCATGGCCTTGTGCTCGCCGGACACATAAAGTCGGCGCTCGACGCCGAGCTTCTCCATGAGCTTGGGAAAGCCGAACGAGCCGCCGATCACTCCGATCGAGCCGAGGATGGAGGACGGATCGCAGAAGATCTCGTCACCGGCACAGGCGATCATGTAGCCGCCGGAGGCGGCCACATCCTCGGCAAAGACGATCACCGGGCGCGCGTTCTCGTTCGCCAGCTGGCGGATGCGCGTATAGATCAGGTGCGACTGCACCGGCGAGCCGCCGGGAGAATTGACCAGCAGCGCGACCGCCCGCGCGTTGCGCATCTTGAAGGCGCGCTCGAGCGCACGCGCGACGGTGGCAAGCGTGAGGCCGGGTTTCAGCGGTGTCGAAAATCCGATGACGCCCGCGAGGCGCACCACCGGAACGACCGGCACGCCGCGCAGCCGCGTCGGCAATATCGGCCGCAGCGCGTGGCGCGCGCTTGCGAACAGCTGCTGCCAATGTTCGGACTTGTTTTGATCGACCATGAGGTTGCGGTCTTCGCTTAGCACATACCTGCCGCACTTTCCTTCCGGCGCGGCGCGATGTCACGTCTTAGGCCGCCTGCGTGTCACCCTCAAGGGAACTTGCACGAGAAACAGCGCGAGCGGCAAATTCAGATTTCACCCAGCGGCAGCACCGCATCCCCGCGCAGCACCGCTTCGGCTTGCGCCGTCGGGCGTCCCGACGCGTCGTTGAGGACGAAGCCCGGGAGCAGCACGAGCGGTGCGCGGCTTGCCTTCGTCGCCCGCACCAGAACTCGGATCGCCGCCTCCCGCTCGCCGGGATGCACCGGCAGCACGGTCGCTGCGCCGAAGGCGGAAGCAAGCGCCTGCAACACCTCCGCGAGACCATCGGCCCGCCAGATCATGGTCAGCGTGCCGCGCGGACGCAGCAGCCGCGCCGCCGTTTTGATCCACGCCGGCAGCGTCCCGCCCGAGCGGACGTGGGCGAGGCGACGCTGAGGATCAATGGAGGCTCTTTGCCGCGCCGGATCGTTGAACGGCGGGTTCATCAGGACGCGCGCGGCCGTTTCAGGCGCCAGGCCCGCGGCGGCGAATGCGCGTGCCGGCGCCGCGACGTCAAGGACCATGGAGCTTACTCGCGTCTCGAGCCCGTTGAGTCGTACGTTCTGCGCTGCAAGCCCGGCGAGAACCGGATCGACCTCGACCAGGGCAACTTCGGTGCCTTCGACCCGACGCGCAAGCGACAGTCCCGCCGCGCCCACGCCGGCGCCGAGATCAAGAACGCGTTCTCCGGCGCGCGCGGGGCACGCCGCCGCCAAAAGGACTGCATCGTGGCCGACCCGGTGTCCGCTTCGCGGCTGCTTGAGTCGCAGCTTGCCGCCGAGCACGGCATCCTCGGTAACCTCAGCGGACATCCGGACGGAGTTCGTGTCCGAGACCGGCGCCCTGCAGCAATTTGCGCGCGTCATCGATGCAACATTGGCTCACCAGGATGCGGCGCGGGAGGATGCCGATCGAACCTTCGAGCACGCTCATGTTCTGATCCAGCACGACGTGGGGAATGTAAGCGGCATTGAGCAAAGCTACCACCGCCGAGACCAGCACGGCATCATTGGTGCGTACGAGCTCGCACCAATCGTCTTCGTCGAGCTTGTTGTCGGCCTTACGCAACGTGTTTCCTCCTCAAGGCTCGCGCCTGTCGCGCTCCTCGCCGGGCGGCGCCTGCTCCAGATAGGCGATCAGTTTGATCTCCCGGCGGCCGCGGGTCACGGTATCAAGGACGAGGCCTGCCACGATCGAGAGCGACGCCAACAGCATCAGACCGGTGGACAAAATCGCAGTCGGAATGCGCGGCACGATGCCCTGCTCGAAATAAGTCACGAAGATGGGAATGGCGAGGCCTACAGAGACGATCGCGAGCACGACGCCGAGCCCGGAAAAGAAGGCCAGCGGCCGCTCCGAACGGTAAAGCCCGACGATCGTGAGCAGAATTCGCCAGCCATCGCGCCAAGTACTGAGCTTGGAAGTCGATCCCTCCGGGCGCGCGTAGTAGGGCGTCGGGACCTCGGCCACCGCCAATTCCAATTCCAGCGCGTGCACGGAAAACTCGGTCTCGATCTCGAAGCCCCTCGACAGCACGGGGAACGACTTCACGAACCGCCGCGAGAACACGCGATATCCGGAGAGAATATCGCTGAAGGTGGCGTGGAAGGCCAACGCGAAAAACCTCGTCAGCAGCCGATTTCCTGTGCGATGGCCGAGGCGGTAAGCGGCCGCGTGGTGATCGACCCGCGCGCCGACGACCATGTCGAGACGCTCCTCGAGGAGTCGCGCGATCATGGTGCGGGCACTTGCGGCGTCGTATGTTGCGTCGCCGTCGACCAGAACGTAGATGTCGGCATCAACGTCGGCGAACATTCGCCGCACGACGTTGCCCTTGCCCTGATGCAGCTCGCGCCGCACCAGCGCGCCGGCCGCGCGGGCGACATCGATTGTGCCATCGGCGGAATTGTTGTCGTAGACGTAGATCGCAGCCTCGGGCAGCGCAGCGCGGAAATCGGCGACAACCTTGGCGATGGTTGCCTCTTCGTTGAAGCATGGCACCAGCACCGCGACCCGCTGCCCGGTCCGTTGCTGCCGTTCCTCGGCGCGCGCCGCGATCGCTTGGGACATCAATCCGCCTCGTTCGAAGCCGCTCGCTCGTGTGCCGTTTCCGAAGTTGTCCTGCAGCACATTCTGGTGCGAACTTCGGACTCAAAAGGACACCAGCAAACTTATGAGTCTAGTGTGGTTTTTGGATTTCCTACGCGAAGCTCGCCGCAAATCCGCAGGAACTTCAAATCCACCCCCTAGCGAAGATGTGCGTTTTGGCGCACTTGCCGCCTCACCATAGCGTTTCTATGCTTCCGCGTCTTGCATTCGGGCCTGTCCGGAGCAGTTGTTTTGGCCGTCGTCGTCCCATTTGAAAATCGTTCGCCCGCCACCATCGACCGCCTCAACGATCTGGTGGCCGGCGATATGGAACGGGTGAATACGACCATACTCTCGCGCACCGGATCGCAAGTGGCGATGATTCCCGAGGTCGCCAATCACCTGATCTCGTCGGGCGGCAAGCGACTGCGCCCGATCCTCACCATCGCGATGGCGAAGCTCGCCGGATATACCGATACCGGCCACGTCAAGCTCGCGGCCGCCGTCGAATTCATGCATACCGCCACGCTGCTGCACGACGACGTCGTGGACGAAAGCGAGATGCGGCGCGGCAAGCTCGCTGCCCGTATGCTCTGGGGCAACGAAGCGAGCGTGCTGGTCGGCGATTTCTTGCTGGGCCAGGCCTTCAAAATGATGGTCGAAGTCGGCTCGCTCAAGGCGCTCGAAATCCTGTCCTCGGCTGCCGCTGTTATCGCGGAAGGCGAGGTGATGCAGTTGGGTGCGGCCAAGAATACCGCCACCACGGAGGACGACTATCTCGCGGTCATCCGCGCCAAGACCGCAGAACTGTTCGCCGCCGCCTGCGAAGTCGGGCCGGCGCTCGCCTCGCGGCCCAAAGATGAGCAAAGCGCCTGCCGCTCGTTCGGCATGAATTTGGGTATTGCCTTCCAACTCGTCGATGACGCGCTCGATTACGGAGGAACCGCGGTCAAACTCGGCAAGAACGTCGGGGATGATTTTCGCGAAGGTAAGGTGACGCTGCCGGTGGTGCTGGCGTTTCGGCGCGGATCGGAGAGCGAACGGGCGTTCTGGCGTCGTACGCTCGAAGAGGGCAACGCAACCGACGCCGACCTCGAGCACGCGATCAGTTTGATGACGAAGCACCGCGCGCTCGAAGACACGATCAAGCGCGCTCGGCACTACGGCGCGATCGCCACGGACGCACTCGCTTTGTTTCCGGGCTCGCCGATGAAGGAAGCGCTCGAAGAAGCGGTCGAGTTCTGCATCTGCCGCTCGAACTAGCGCACGAGAGATATTTCATCGGATGCCGACGCGGTCTGTTCGATGAGCGAACAGATCGAGGCCGTAGCGCGCGTCTCAACCGCCGAGCACCGTCGCGCGCACCCACCAGGCCGGGTAGCCGACGCGCAGGGTGCGGGCGGCTGCGCTCGCCGCGCGACTTGAGTCGAACAGACCGAAACACGTTGTGCCCGACCCCGACATGCGCGCGAGGCGGCAGCCCGGCAGCTTGCGCAGCACAGCCAGAACATCCGCGATCGCGGGTTCAAGCTCGATCGCCGGTGCCTCGAGGTCGTTGCGGCCGCCGGCAATCTCGGCAAGCAGCGCGTCGCCGCCCGCGGGCGGCGCTGCGGACGCGCTTTGTCCCACGGGCGGGGCCGCAAGTGCGGCGAACACGTCGGCGGTCGCAACCGCGACGCCGGGATTGACGAGCAGCGCAAATAGCCGCGGCAAGTCGAGCGGATCCGACAGGATGTCGCCGATGCCGCGCATGCGGCGCGTGCGCGGGTCAAGGCATACCGGCACGTCCGCGCCGGTCGCGCGCGCGGCCTGCACGAGATTGGGATCATCCGGGGCAAGAGCGTTGGCCCGCGCCAGCAGCCGCAAAGCCGCGGCGGCGTCCGCCGAGCCGCCGCCGAGGCCGGCCGCCACCGGCAAACGCTTTGACAGCGTGAACCGTCCGAGCCTTAGGCCCGCGACCCGCTCGGCGAGCGCGTGTGCGGCCTTGAGTACGAGATTGTCGGCAACATCGCCTGCAGCGGCGGCGGTCGGTCCGCCCACGGTCAGCGCCAAGTCTTCGCCCGGCGTGAACGTCAAGGCATCGCCCACGCCAGCGAAGGCGACCAAGCTCTCGATGTCGTGGTACCCGTCAGCGCGGCGGCCGAGCACGCGCAGCGTCAGGTTGATCTTGGCGGGTGCTTTCTCCGCGCCCGCGGCTGCCGCCATGTGCCTCAGCCGCCGCCGGGCTTTTTGTTCTCGGCCTGGGCCGCAGAAGACGTCTCGTCGGGAAGTCCCGTTTTCAGCTTCTGTTCGATCTTAACGAGGTCCTCGGGCTCGGGCTTGAGGTCACGTGCATGCGACCACTGGAAACGCGCCTCGAGTTCGCGTCCGACCCGCCAGTAAGCATCGCCGAGGTGATCGTTGATGGTCGGATCCTCGGGCTTGAGCTCGATGGCCCGCTCGAGGTGCTTGACCGCCTCCTCGATGTTGCCAAGCCGGTAGTAGGCCCAGCCCAGCGAATCGACGATGTAACCGTCATCGGCGCGCTGCTCGACCGCGCGCTTGATCATGCGCATGCCTTCATCGAGGTTGATGCCCTGATCGATCCAGGAGTAGCCGAGATAGTTGAGCACGTGCGGCTGGTCGGGAAAAAGCTCCAGCGACTTCTTGAGATCGGCTTCGGCCTTCGGCCACTGCTTGGCGCGTTCGAAGCAGATGCCCCGGAAATAGTAGATCATCCAGTTCGACTTCTCGGGCTTGCTGATGGTGTCGATGCCCTTGGAGTATATGTCCGCGCATTCGGTGAACTGTTTGCGTCCACGCAGCACGTTGCCGAGCGCCATGATCGCTTCGAGATCGTTGGGATTAGCGGCGATCAGCTTTTCCAGGCTCGCTTTCGCCTCGTCCGTGCGATCAAGCGTATCCAGGTTGAGCGCAAGCTGGATCTGCGCATTGCGGTGAAGCGGTGAACTCAGCGGCACGCGCTCGTAGATCTTGTTGGCGAGGTCGGGCTTCTTCATCGCCTCGTACAGGTCGCCGAGCGAAAGCAGCGCGAGCGGATGCGAGGGCGCGAGATAGAGCGACAGCTGCAGGTAAATGAGCCCGAGATCCTCCCCACCGCGACGGCCGAGCGCGGCGCCGAGCCCATAGAGCACTTCGGCGGCGCCCGCCTGCGGCGTGTCCACCATCATGGGCAGCTTCTTTCCCGCCTTGAGCTCGTTGATGGCCTCGACGATCAGCGGATGGCGCGGCAGGGCTTCGTCGAACGCGGCGAAGACTTTCAGCGCATCAGCCGTGTTTCCCTGTCGCGCGAGAAAACTGCCGTAAGCCTGCACCACGCGCAGCGCCGTCGGATCGAGCTTGTAGGCGCGTTCGAAGTGCTTCGCCGCATCCTTCTTTTGGCCGGCGACGTCGAGAATCAATGCGGAGTGCAGCTCCTTGAAGATCGCGTACCACTCGGCGCCCGCGAGCTTGTCGATCGAGTCGGTCGCTTGCTTGGCCTCGGTCGGATTTGCCATCGTCCAGGCGGACAGCAAAGTGGCAGCGAGATCGGTGATCGGGCCGCGGATCGATTGAGCGAGCTCCTTGCGGGCGAGCGGATATTGCTTCTGCTTTACCGCGCGTATCCCGAGAACGAGTCGCGCGATGCGATCGTTCTTGTCGACCTGCAGAATGCGTTCAGCGAGCTTGACGCTCTCCTCGACTTCGCCATTGGCAAGCACCGCCAGGAAAGTGCGGCCCAGCAGCTCGTTGTTGCGGGGGTCACCGCGCAGAGCGGCGCGGTAATAGGACGCCGCAGCGGCGGCATCGCGCTGACCGCCGGCGTGGCGGGCGGCGAGATAGCTCCCCGATGGAGAGGTGCGGGAAAAACCCTCGCGCGGCTGTTGCGCCCGGGCGCAAAGCACGGCTGGCCAAGATATGGCGAGTGCGGCCAATGCGGCCACAGCCGCACGCCGCAAAGCTGGCGAAAGGATCACGGCTCGTCGACTCCATCTGGCGGACGAACGCCCTTGGCGCGGCCGCGTGAGCACAATGGACTGTTTGGGCCCGGCCCGCAATAACTGCCCCGATAGGGCCTGTCCACCGCCTTTGAAAGCCTCGATAAGGGCAGCATCGTGACGCCCCCGCCCGCTACCAATCATTAATTCGGATCGTTCGCTCTTCCTTCCCGCATGACGCCTCGGACTGCGGTCGACGCGTCTGCCGAACCGGCTCACATATTCGGATAGTTGGGCCCACCGCCGCCTTCGGGTGGAACCCAGGTGATGTTCTGATTGGGATCCTTGATGTCGCAGGTTTTGCAGTGGACGCAATTCTGCGCGTTGATCACGAAACGTGGTGAGCCACCCTCCTCCACCCACTCGTAAACGCCAGCCGGGCAGTAGCGCGCCGAAGGCCCGCCGTAGCGGTCATGTTCGGACGCCTTCTGCAGAGCGAGATCGGCGACCTTGAGGTGCACCGGCTGGTCCTCTTCATGATTGGTGTTGGAAATAAACACCGAGGAGAGACGGTCGAAGGTGAGACTGCCATCGGCCTTGGGGTAGGCGATCGGCGTGCATTGCGCCGCCGGCTTGAGCGTCGCCCCATCGGGCTTGCCGTGGCCGAGCGTGCCGAACAGCGAGAAACCCGCCGTATTGGTCCACATATCCAAGCCGCCGAGCGGTATGCCGAGAGCGGTACCGAATCGTGACCATAGCGGCTTGGCATTGCGAACCTTCCATAGATCGGCACCGATCGCAGAGGAGCGCCACGCTGCGTCGTAGTCCGCGAGCTCGTCGTTGCGCCGGCCAGCCGTAAGTGCCGCAGCCACATATTCGGCGGCGAGCATGCCGGACAGCATCGCGTTATGGCTGCCCTTGATGCGCGGCACATTCATGAAGCCGGCCGCACAGCCGATGAGCGCGCCGCCGGCAAATGCGAGTCTCGGCACCGACTGCCATCCTCCCTCCGTCAACGCGCGCGCGCCATAAGCGAGGCGCTTGCCACCCTCAAACGTTGCGCGCAGCAGCGGGTGCGTCTTGAAGCGCTGGAATTCCTCGTACGGCGAGAGGTAAGGATTTTCGTAATTGAGATGCACCACGAAGCCGACCGAAACGAGCCGGTCGCCGAAATGATAGAGAAAGGAGCCGCCGCCCGTGCGGTTGTCGAGCGGCCAGCCAAACGTATGCTGCACCAGACCGGGGTGGTGCTTCTCCGGGGCGACTTGCCACAGCTCCTTGAGGCCGAGGCCGAATTTCTGCGGTTCGTGGCCTTCCCTCAGACCGAAGCGCTGCTCGAGAACCTTGGTGAGGCTGCCGCGGGCGCCTTCGGCGAACAGCGTGTACTTTGCGCGCAGCTCCATGCCGCGGGTGAAGCTATCCTTGTGCTGGCCGTCCCTGGCAACGCCCATGTCGCCGGTGGCGACGCCGGCCACCGCGCCGCTCTCGTCGAACAGCACCTCGACGGCGGCAAACCCCGGATAGATTTCGACGCCTGCAGCTTCCGCCTTGGTCGCAAGCCAGCGGCACACATCGCCAAGTGAGACAACGTAATTGCCGTGGTTGTTCATCAGCGGCGGCAGCATGAAATTCGGCAGACGCAGGGCGCGCGAGGCCGAGAGCCAATAGAAGCGATCGTCGCTGACTTTGGTCTTGATCGGCGTCTCTTCGCTGTGCCAGTCCGGAAGCAGGCGGTCGAGACCGACGGGATCGATGACCGCCCCCGACAGGATATGCGCGCCGACTTCGGAACCCTTCTCGACCACGACAACCGTGACATCGGGCGAAAGCTGCTTGAGCCGGAGCGCCGCGGCGAGCCCGGCCGGCCCCGCGCCGACGATCACCACGTCGAACTCCATCGCCTCGCGGGCAGGAAGTTCATCCGCGCTCATGGGCTTCTCCAAGGCGAGACGCTCGCGCGCTCGTTACGCCTCCAGCGCGACTTTAACAACGAACCGTGGCTGGTTCACCCCTTTTACTCCCGCAGAACAGCAGGCATTGTTGCCGGCGTTCGGTTCCTGACTTGGCCTGACGGCAAGGAGCAGCGATGACCGTGGCCCGCGACCAAGCCCGCGAGCTTCTCGCCTTCTATCGGGAGGCGGGGGTCGATGCATTGCTCGAGGAGACGCCGACCGATCGGTTCGCCGGCGACGACAGACCCCCGCTCGCAGAACCCGCTCGAGCAAGGGCCGAGGCGGCCAAGGGCGCAACGCGTTCGCTCCCGGTTCGCGAGCGTGGGGTTGGGAGCCCCATCGCCCCGCCGCCGCCCGAGGCCGCGGTGATGGCGGCGCGCGAAGCGGCGCAAAGCGCCGCGACGCTGGAGGAGCTGCGGGCGATGCTCGATCGTTTCCAAGGCTGCGCGTTGCGGACGACCGCGACCCAGCTCGTCTTCGCCGATGGCAATCCGAAAGCGCGCGTGATGTTCGTGGGCGAAGCGCCCGGACGCGACGAGGACATCGAGGGCCTGCCGTTCGTCGGCCGCTCGGGCAAGCTGCTCGACCGCATGATGGCGGCGATCGGGCTTGACCGCAGCTCGGCCTATATCGCCAACGTCGTGCCGTGGCGCCCGCCCGGAAATCGCACGCCGACGCCGCAGGAATCCGCGGTGTGTCTGCCTTTCACGCTGCGCCAGATCGAACTCGCCGACCCCGACATACTGGTATGCCTCGGCACTCCTTCGGCCCAGACTCTGCTCAACAGCAAGGACGGCATCCTCAAGACCCGGGGGCGTTGGTTTCCATTCCACACCGGCACGCGCGAGATTCGCGCGATCGCAACGCTGCATCCCGCCTATCTCCTGCGTCAGCCGCTGCAGAAGCGATTTGCCTGGCGGGATTTTCTGGCGATCAAAAAGGCACTCGCGAACTAACGGACCATCCACAATCAGCGACGGGAGGCGCAGCATGGCAAAGGCGATCGAGCACGTGCACTGGCCCGACGCACCGGACATGTGGATGCCCTACGCGCCGGCGATCAAGGTCAAGGGCGGCACGACGGTCTATCTCGCCGGCGTCACCGCGGCACCGGTCTATCACCACCATCCGCACCGGCCCGAAGAATTCGATGCCATGCCGCGCGATATGGAGGGCCAGGCCCGCGCCGCGCTCGAGAATTTGCGGCGCGGCCTCGAAGCTGTGGGGGCGACCTTCACCGACGTGGTCACCGCCGATCGCTTCGTCACCGACCTCTCGGACCAGGACGCGCTCAATCGGGTCTGGGCGGAATATTTCCGCGACGCCAAGCCGGCAACAACGACCGTACAGGTGGTGCGGCTCGCGACCGACCCCCGTTGCCTGGTCGAAATCAACGCGGTGGCGGTGATCGACTGATCCGACTATCCCGGCAACGCGAACTTTATGGCGAAGATCGCGGCAAGGATCACCACCGCCGGTTTCGCCTCATCGTATTTGCCGGCGATCAGCTTGGCCAAGGCATAGGTGATGAAGCCCAGCCCGATGCCGGTGGCGATCGAATAGGTGAGCGGCATGGTGACCGCGGCCACCACGGCGGGCGCGTATTCTGTGATGTCCTCCCACTCGATCTCGGCAAGTCCGCGCGTCATCACGCAGGCCACGTAAAGCAGCGCCGCCGCGGACGCGTAGGCGGGAATCATTCCGGCCAGCGGGGCGAAGAACAGCGCCAGGAGAAAAAACAGCGCGACAAAAACGGCGGTCAACCCGGTGCGGCCGCCGGCGGAAACGCCGGCCGCGCTCTCGATATAGCTGGTGGTGGTCGACGTGCCGATGAGCGCGCCGAACATGGCGGCGAAACTGTCGGCAAGCAGCGCCTGCTTCATGCGCGGCAGGTTGCCTTGCGCATCGAGCAGCCCGGCGCGGTGGGCTACGCCGATCAGCGTGCCGGCATTATCGAATACGTCGACCATCAGAAAACTAAACACGATGATGATGAACGTCAGCTCTGCGGCACGGGAGAAATCGAGCTGCAGAAAGGTCGGCGCAAGCGAAGGCGGCAGCGACACGACGCCCTTAAATTCGGCGAGCCCGAGCGGTATGCCGACCAGCGTCACGGCAAGGATGCCGATCAGCGTGGCGCCGGCGATGTTGCGATAATTGAGCGCAATGATCACGATGAAGCCAGCGAGGCATAGGATCGCCGGCCACTGCTTGAGGTCGCCGAGCGTAACCAGCGTCGCCGGATTTGCGACGACAATCTTGGCCTCCTCGAGCGCGATGATACCGAGAAAGAGCCCGACGCCGGCGGAGATCGCCAATTTGAGGTTCTTGGGGATCGAATTGATGATGTACTCGCGGACCCTGAAGATCGAAATCAGGAAGAAGATGACCCCGGAGCAGAACACGGCGGCGAGCGCCTGCTGCCAGCTGTATTTGTGAGCGAGCACCACCGTGAACGCGAAGAAGGCATTGAGCCCCATGCCCGGCGCGAGCGCGATGGGATAGTTGGCATAGAACGCCATCACCAGGGTCGAGACCGCGGCGGCAAGGCAGGTCGCAACAAATACCGCGCCCTTGTCCATGCCCGCATTGCCGAGAATTTGCGGATTGACGAACACGATGTAGACCATGGTGAGGAACGTCGTGACGCCGGCGATGAACTCGGTGCGGACGTCGCTGCCGCTCTCGTGCAATCCGAAATAGCGATCGAGAAATGGTCGCTCGTGCGCAGGCTTTATTGCGTCGCTCATGTAAGGGTCCCCCCTTCCGATCTACCGCGCCACGACCCGATCTGCACATAAGAATGCCAACAGGGGCAGGTGCGTAGCCGCATGACAGTACCGGCGAAGCAGCCGCAAACCCAGTCCATTCGGCGCTCCGCGGCCAAGTCCGTGAAGGCAGGGCTGCCTGATCGCACACGCCGCGCCGCCTGGCCCGTAGCGCCGCCGTCGAAAACCGGCGCGGCGCCATCCCGCCACAGCAGCTTGCGGATCGCAATCGGCGGGGCGGCTTCTATTTCGCGCGAGTATGTGACGGCCTTCACACATCTTGTGCGCGCCTCCCTCTAGGGTCCGGCACAGCGACATCGATCTGACCCAAGGAGGCAGACATGGCACGCAAACCGGATGGGCTCGTCTATTTGTTCGGGATCGTCCTCGCGATGGCCATGACCGTGCTGGCGATCACGACGTGGGCTGGCCTCCCGGATGCCGGGGATGAGTCGGCTTCGCCCTTCCCGCCGAGGCAAACGATTTACCGGCCGCAAAACTGGACCGTGTACTAACCGCTCGGCGAGCAGTCCGCGCCGCTCATGGTTTCTGCTCGCCCGCCGCGGCCGAGGGCGCCGCCTGCCCCTGCGGGCGGATGACCGCCCA
>CBFGVM010000039.1:0-16301 GCA_965652015.1 uncultured Alphaproteobacteria bacterium | reverse complement strand
AATCCTAGGGCGTCAGTCGCCTCGCCAGGATTCCGCCCACCAGTGGGCGTGCGGGCCCCGATTACCCAGATATTGAACAAGAAAGTCGACTGCACGTGCATCACCAATTCTGCCCAATGCCTTGGCGGCTTCTGGATGAACTTCGATGGACTCGTCATTTAGGCAGGTGACGAGCGGCATCGTGCCGCGTCCATCTTGAATTTTGCCCAATGCCTCGGCAGCGTCCTTGCGAACTCTCGCATTTTCATCCTTCAAACACTCAATCAGAGCATCAACGGCGCGTGCATCTCCGATCTCGCCAAGAGCACCCACGGCATATGATTGCAATTCGTGATGCGGCTTTCGACTCAAATATGCGATTAGCGGCAAGGTGGCCCGTCTGTCACGGGTCTTTGCAAACACTTCGGAACAACAACGACGGATATCGAAACGAGGCTGGTGATGCGGCAGGCACCCCGATAGCGGCTCCACGACATTTGGACCGCCAATTCTTACCAATGCGTCCGCGGCAGAGCGACGAACGTCCTCTGCAATATGTCCGGCGGCCAAAATATCCGCGAGCGGCTTGATTGCGGCATCTTTGCCGGCGGCAAGCGCATCGAATATCTTGCTTCTGACTCCTTCATCTTTCTCACGCAAGACGCAAGCTGCAAGCGCCTCATAGGCACGTGTGCCGCCGATTCCTCCCAACGCCGTTGCCGCGGCACCGCGAGACAAGGCGGGTTCAGCGTTTAGCAATTCGACGAGAGGCGCGAGGAAACGGACATCTCCAACCTTCGCGACGATATCTGCTATTGCATAGTCCCACAAATCAAGCCGGCCGCCCTGGACGCGCCACAACAGCGCCAGCAAAGGCTCGACGGCACGCTCACCAGCCTCGATCAAAGCGGTCTTCACCGCGGCTTTATCGACACGCCAGTCATTTAACGAAATGACGAGTTGTTCCACTCCGTCGCGATCCATGAGGAAACCCCATAGTTATCTGCATTGCCTCTCGCACGCAGGTCGAAACGGCATCCGGCGCTGTCATGAACTGGCTCAACAGTGCCGTATCGAGCGTGCAGCGGCTACTATCGTGCTTCATACTCAGCAAAAACCAGAATCTGCATTGACGCGCATGGCTTGGTGAGGGGATCGGAGACGAACATCTTGATTGCGGAGTCATTGTCCGTGCGTTGAACGTGTACTCCGGTATTATCATTTCCCTTGAAGTAATTCCTAGCCTTCGACCAGGTGGCAACCAGACGCGCTGTCGGCGGAATACCCAACACCGATGGATCGATGAGATGTGTCCCGAGCCCGAATGTAAGATTGGCCGGATCGTGCCGCGCGCTCTCCCCCCGAGAGATATTGATGACGACGCACGCTACGTGATCTACAGTCTCTCCGAGTTCGATCAAGGCACCGATGGAGGCATGGCGAACCGGATAGGCACCTCGATCGGCGGCCGCTTTGCGCAAATACGGAATTGCCCTCTTGTCACCACGCTCGCCCAACGCCATGGCAGCCAATACTTGATCGCCGAGGTAGTCGCCGAGGTGACCACCTTCGTGGCGCCCATTTACCAACACGTTCAGCAACGGTTCAATCGTGCGAGGATCGTCGGATTTGGCCAGATGGGTGAAATCATCCCTGGAGTGGTCAACTCCGGGCCCGGAACCCTTGATCATGGCACGCCATTGGGGTTCGCCGAGAGCCGCCAACGCCTCCGCGGCTTCGGTGCGGACGTCGTTCCCATGGTGATGATGGCCGATGTCTCCCAGCGCCCTAATCAAGGGCAGGATCGCACGCGCATCACCCACTGCGCCCAATGCCCTGGCGGTGTCACAACGAACGTTTGGGCTTTGGTCACCAAGCATTGCAAGGAGCGGTCCGATGACGCGAGAACCGAAGGCAGCAAGCACCCTGATTGCTTCGCTACTTCTGGTGTAAAACCGTTCTCCGCCTAGATCGTCGATCAAATATTCAGCGCCGCGAGGGTCGCCGAATTTCCCCAAGGCGATGGCTGCATCGACGCGAATGTAGCTATCCTTGATATGCGATTGACGTATCCGGAGGAGCAGCTCGATTGCCCGATCGCGTGGCACTGACGGTGCGCCTGGACGACCGCTGCCTTGCTCGTATATCTCAAGCCAGTGAATTGCATCGCTTACCCGGCCTGAATCCACCAACCATTTGATCCAATCCCATGTCGGGAGGATTTCTCTCAACCTCAGCACTGCGGCATCTTGAACCAACTGACCGGGGTCATGATTCGCCAAGTCGAAGAGCACGCTCGGATCGCTCACGCGCGCGATCGCCATGCGCCGGACCAATTCACTGGAATCAAGCCTGGCTACGTCGGCTAAAGCGCTCGGACTGCTCAAGCGCCCGACCACATGCTCTCGAATACTAACAGCCGGGTCGTGTCTGGCGATCCACTCGAGTTGAGCTTGGTCAGAAACCATCTCCACCGCTTTCCGGCGACGCACCGGATCGCTCGCTTTCCAAGCTGGACGAAAAAGATCTCTGAGAGACATGAGTACCCCGCCTTGAGAATAGGGTAGTGTGAACTAAACGCTAGCGAAATTGGAGATCGCCCAGGCACTCGCCCAATGCCATTTCAGTTCGCACTGTGGCAGGCGTTCTTGGCCGCCGCCCTTGTCACTATCCTTGCCAACTACCGTAACGGCCGGCCGGCCGGCGCGCTCTCAGGCCCGTGCCCAGCTTTCGACTCCAGTCGCAGTGGCCGGCGAAATCCCGCAGTGCAGCGGAGGGTCTGTCCCAGCCGTGCTTGGCAGCTAATTTTTCGCTTGACTCGTGTAACGAGAATCTTCGAGAAGCGCGTATTCACCGAAACTACGCCAGAAGCCCGGGGGGCACACCGCGCCGGGTTTTTCGCTGCGCGCTCGCGCGTGCGGGCGCGCGCGGCGGGTTTCTCGCGTTTGCAGGAAAAAACAGGAAAATACAGAGGAGACCAAGCCATGCGTTTCAAAAGGGCCAAAGCGGAAATCCGGCCGGACGGCCGCGCGGGATCGTCAATCGGGCAACTGCGCTCACGCAGGATCTGTTGTCCGAACATGCCGAGTGGATCGCGCGCAAGGTGATCGAACTTGCCGAAGAGGGCGATATGGCCGCCATTCGCGTGTGCATGGAGCGGCTCATGCCGCCGATCAAACACCAGCCGGTCGCCGTGGAGCTGCCGCCGATCGACCGCTGGTAGGCGCATCCCATTGTTTCCGATTGATCGGATCAATAGGTCGCGCAACTCAAGCGTGTCAGACGAAGGAGGTGGTCACCGCAGAATCTGGCTCAGGAACAATTTCGTGCGCTCGTGCTGGGGATGGCTGAAGAAGGCTTCCGGCTCGTTGATTTCGATGATCTGGCCGGCATCCATCAGCGCCATCCGGTTCGCGACCTGGCGGGCAAATCCCATCTCGTGGCTCACCACCACCATGGTCATGCCGTCGAGCGCGAGGCCGACCATGGTATCGAGCACCTCCTTGACCATTTCCGGGTCGAGCGCGGAGGTCGGCTCGTCGAACAGCATGATCTTCGGCTGCATGCACAGCGCCCGTGCGATCGCCACCCGCTGCTGCTGGCCGCCGGAGAGCTGGGCGGGATACTTGTCCGCCTGTTCCGGGATGCGGACGCGCCGCAGGTAATGCCGCGCGATCTCGTCGGCCTCCCGCTTCGGCACCTTGCGCACCCAGATCGGAGCGAGCGTGCAGTTCTCCAGCACGGTCAGATGCGGGAACAGGTTGAACTGCTGGAACACCATTCCGACCTCGCCGCGTACCTCGTCGATGGTCTTGAGATCCTCGGTGAGCTCGGTGCCGTCGACGATGACCCGACCGCGCTGCCAGTCTTCGATGCGGTTGATGCAGCGAAGCAAGGTCGACTTGCCGCTGCCCGAGGGGCCGCAGACGACGATGCGCTCTCCGCGCATGACCTTGAGGTCGATGTCGCGCAGCACATGGAACTGACCGAACCATTTGTTGAGGCCAATGATCTCGATGGCAATCTCGTGCGTCGTCGTGCGTATGTCGCGCGCGACGCGCTGGCTCGAGCTGCCGGACCTTCCGTTCTGATAAATATCGTCCAAGCGTGTCGACCTTGTCTCAAGCCAGACGATCGATACTTAGCCGCCGCTCCACGAAAAGAGCGTAGCGCGACATCCCGAAACTCACGACGAAATAGATGATCCCGGCGAACGCAAAGCCGGTGAACAGCGTAACGGGGGTTGCCCAGTTCGGATCGGCAAAAGCTGCGCGCAATTGTCCCAGCAGATCGAAGATGGCGACGATCAGCACGAGCGTCGTATCCTTGAATAGCGCTATAAAGGAATTGACGAGGCCGGGAATGACCAGCCGCAGCGCCTGCGGCAAGATGACCAAGCCCATCATGCGCCAATAGCCGAGCCCGAGCGCCATCGCGCCTTCGAACTGGCCGCGCGGGATCGCCTGCAGGCCGCCGCGCACCACCTCTGCCATATAGGCTCCCGCAAACAGCACCACCCCGATCAGCACGCGGGCGAGGCCGTCGATTCTCCACTCGGTCGGCAGGAAGAACGGCAGCATGTAGGTCGCGAAGAACAGCACGGTGATCAGCGGCACGCCGCGCCAGAACTCGATGAAAATGATGCAAAACGTGCGGACGAGGGGAAATTCCGAACGCCGGCCGAGGGCGAGCAAAATCCCTAGCGGCAGCGACAAGATGATGCCGGTGAACGAGATCACCAATGTGACGAGAAGGCCACCCCAGAGACGGGTCTCCACATGCGGCAGGCCGAAAACATCGCCGGTCAGCAGGAAGAAGGCGAGGACCGGGAAAACGCCAAAGAATGCGAGCGCGTTGAGGGCCTTGAAAGGCGCGGACGGAACCAGCAGAGGCACGAGCAGGACCGCGCCGAGCGCGTAAGTGACATTGACGCGCCACTGTTCGCTTTCCGGATAGAAGCCGTACATGAATTGAGCGAACTTGGCCTTCACGAACGGCCAGCAGGCACCGACCTCGCGCCCGACCGTTTCCGGCAGGCAATCGACGCGGCTCGAGCCGGTCCAGACTGCATCGATGAAGAGAAACTTCACCGTCGGCCATACCAGCGAAACGATGATCACGGCACTGACCAACGTCAGCGTCGTGTTCAACGCGCCGCCGAACAGCCGGGCGCGCGTCATCCGCAGCGCATCGGTGCTCGCCACCGGCGGCGGCTCGGGTTCGATCAGCGCGCGGCGGATGTAGGATGATTGCGAGACGTCCGCCATCAGCGCTCCGCTATCCGGATATGGGCGTTGTACCAGTTCATCAACGCGCTGGTGATGAGCGAAATGGCAAGATAGACCGCCATGGTGATGGCGATGATCTCGATCGCCTGGCCCGTCTGACTCAATGTGGTGCCGGCGAAGACCGCGAACAGATCGGGATAGCCGATGGCGACCGCAAGCGAGGAATTCTTCGTCAGGTTGAGATACTGATTGGTGAGCGGCGGCACGATCACGCGCAGCGCCTGCGGCACGACGATGAGGCGCAGCGTCAATCCGCGCCGCAGCCCGAGCGCGGACGCGGCTTCACTTTGCCCGCGCGGCACGGCAAGCAGGCCGGCACGCACGACTTCGGCGATGAAGGCGGCGGTATAGGTCGTCAGCGCGACGAGAAGCGCGACGAATTCGGGCAGCAGCCGAACCCCGCCGACGAAATTGAAGCCGCGCAGCTCGGGTTTCTCGAAGCCGATCGGAAATCCCGTCGCGATCAGCACAACGAGCGACGGCACGACCAGCAGTGCCAGAGAGATCCGGAGCAGCGGTACTTGGCGGCCGGTGCGCATTTGCAAGCGCCTGGCCCAAAGTTTGAGCGCAACGATCGCGACCACGCTCACCGCGAAGACGGCGACGACCGCACCGGCCCCCTTCCCCGCGACCGGCGCCGGCACAATAACCCCGCGGTTGTTGAGAAAAATCTCACCGAACAACGAGATGCTTTGGCGCGGTCCCGGCAGCGCGCCCAGCACCGCCAGATACCAAAACAGGAGCTGAAACAGGAGCGGCAGGTTGCGGATCAGCTCCACATAAGCTTCCGCCAGACGCGCGAGAAGCCAATTGCGTGAGAGCCGGGCAATGCCAATGAAGAAGCCGAGAATGGTCGCCAGCACAATGCCGATCCCGGCGACCAGCAGCGTGTTGAGAAGGCCGACAAGGAACACACGGCCATAGGTGTTTGATTCGTTATAGGGGATGAGGGTTTGGTTGACGGCAAATCCCGCCGTGTTGTCGAGAAAGCCGAAGCCGCTTGCGATCTTCAATGCGTCGAGGTTGGCCTTGGCATTGAGGACGAACTCGTAGCCGAGCCACACCACCATCGCCAGCAAGACGAACTGGTAGAAAAAAGCGCGAATTTTCGGGCGATTGTAGATCGCAATTCGCGGCGGGTCCAAAGCACGCTGGATCTGGATTGACACGAGAATCGCCTGCCGGTGCCGGTGTCGCTCCGTTGTCATGCCCGCGAAGGCGGGCATCCTGTAACCCGTGTGCGCTCAACGTCGAGGCGGTACTTTCATTCGGTCCAGTGAGCACTGGATCGTCCGCTTTCGCGGACGATGACAACGGCCGTGACGCTGGCGCCCCTGCGCTTTCACAGGCGGAACAATTGCGGGCATAGATCGGCAGCGTCCCGAAGCTCAAAACTCAGCGAAACGGCGGTGCGTATTGGATGCCGCCCTTGGTCCACAGCCGGTTGACGCCGCGGCTGATCCCGAGCTTGGAGCCCGGCCCCACATTGCGGTCGAATACTTCACCATAATTGCCGATTTGCTTGACGATGCGCACCACCCAATCCTTGGTCAGCCCCAGCTGCTCGCCGAAATTGCCCTCGACGCCCAACAAGCGCCGGATCTCCGGCTGGTTCGACTTCAAGGCCTCGTCGACGTTTCTGGAGGATACGCCGAGTTCTTCGGCATTGAGCATGGCAAAGAGGGTCCACTTGACGACATCGAACCATTGGTCGTCACCATGGCGCACCAGCGGCCCCAGCGGCTCCTTGGAGATGATCTCCGGGAGGATGACATGGTCGTTGGCATTGGCGAGCTTGAGCTTCTCCGAATAGAGCTGGGAGACGTCGGTGGTGAACACGTCACAGCGGCCTGTTTCGTAGGCCTTTACGGTCTCGTCCGCGGTGCCGAACGCGATGACCTCGTACTTCATGTTGTTGGCGCGGAAGAAGTCCGCAAGGTTGAGTTCGTTCGTGGTTCCGGTCTGGGTGCACACCGATGCGCCATTGAGCTCGAGCGCGGAGTTGACCTTGAGCGTTTTGCGGACCATGAACCCTTGTCCGTCGTAATAGGTCACGCCCGCAAAATTGCCGTAGGCGACGTCGCGCGACAGCGTCCACGTCGTATTGCGTGACAACACGTCGATCTCGCCGGTCTTGAGCGGTTCGAACCGATCTTTGGCCGACAGCGGCGTGAACTTGACCTTGGTCGGATCGTTGAAGATCGCGGCGGCAAGCGCGCGGCAGAAGTCGACATCGAAGCCGGTCCAGTTGCCCTTGTCGTCGGGGTTGGAAAATCCCGGCAGTCCCTGGCTGACGCCGCAGAGCAATGAACCGCGATCCTTCACCGCTTTGAGCGTCTGCGCCGCCGCCGTATCGACGCAGAAGGTGAGTGCGATGGTTGCGCCGAAAAGAAAGATTGCGCGCTTCATGAAGCAGCCTTTCCTGAGACTGTCCTTGTCCACCTTGACCGCAAGTTACGGGATCTGGGAGGCTTTTTTTCTAAACACCACACTCGCGGCGCATGCCGGCGTCCCCGATGTGCCGGCCAACATCGCGCCCGCATGGGCAGTTCTCGTATTGGTCTGCCTGCCATCTCAGAACGATCAGGCACCCCGGTCAAGGGGTTGACCGTCGCAGTCCATGCCGCCATGACCCGATACGATGGCACTACTTCGCGAACATCGGCGCAGACGCGGTCGGTGCGCGAGACCGGGTCGGAGAGGCGAGTCATGAGCAAGAAAGGCGACGCCACGTATCCACCGTTGAAGCCAGCGACGCGGCTCGTGGCGGGCGGCCGCGACGCCGACGCCCAGCATGGCTTCGTCAATCCGCCGGTGCATCACGCCTCGACGGTGCTTTATCCGAGCGCCGAGGATTTCCTCGCCCGGCGCTCGCGTTACCTCTACGGCCGGCGCGGCACGCCCACGTCCGAGGCGCTTGAAAATGCGTTGCGCGAACTCGAAGGACCCGATTGCGCCGGCGTTGCATTGCTGCCTTCCGGTCTCGCGGCGATCTCCACCGCACTCTTCGCGGTGCTCAACGCCGGCGATCACCTGCTCGTCACCGACAGCGCCTATCAGCCCACGCGCAGATTCTGCAACAGCGTGCTTCGACGCATCGGCGTGGAGACCACGTACTACGATCCTCTGATCGGAGGCGACGTCGCTGCGCTCATGAAGCCCAACACGCGCGCCGTGTTCGTGGAGGCGCCCGGCTCGCTTTCGTTCGAAGTTCAAGACATACCGGCAATCGCAGCCGCCGCCCACGCCAAGGGCGCGGTGGTGCTGATGGACAACACCTGGGCGACGGCGCTGTATTTCCATGCCTTCGACAAGGGAGTCGATCTGTCCATCCAAGCCGCCACCAAATATATCGGCGGCCATTCCGACGTGATGCTTGGCACCGTATCGGCCAACCCGGCGACGTGGGAACGCCTGAGCGAGACGGTACACGCGCTGGGCCTGTGCGTCGGGCCGGATGACATCTATCTCGGCTTGCGCGGGCTGCGCACCATGGGCGTGCGGCTTGCGCAGCACCATCAGGCGGGACTGAAGGTCGCGCGTTGGCTCGCCGAGCGCCCCGAAATCGCCCGCGTGCTGCATCCCGCGCTCGAAAGCTGTCCCGGCCACGCGGTCTGGCGGCGTGACTTTTCCGGCGCCAGCGGGCTCTTCAGCATCGTGTTCAAGCCGGTGGCGCAAAGTGCGGTCAACGCATTCCTCGACGAGCTGCGGCTTTTCGGCATTGGCGCGTCATGGGGCGGTTTCGAGAGCTTGGCCATTCCATTCGACTGCACCAGCATCCGCACGGCGACGAAATGGCTGCCGGGTGGGCCGACCGTGCGCCTGCACATCGGGCTGGAAGACGTCGACGACCTGATCGGCGATCTCGAACGCGGCTTTGCCGCACTTGCCGCAGCGCGGTGAGGCGGCGGTCAGCGCGCAATTACGTAGGAGGAGATCAAGGGCGCGCGGCGCGTCGCGGATTCAGTCGAGCTTCAATCCGATCGCTTTGACGAGCGGCGACCAACGGGCAATATCCTCTTCGATCAAACGCCGGAATTTTTCCGGGGTTGAATCGATGTCGGGCTCAAAACCGGATTCGATGAGCATCTGTCGATAGGCGGGCTCGGCGAGCGCCGCACGCGATGCCTGCGAAATCTGGTCGATGATGGCCGTTGGCGTCCCGGCGGGAGCGAACAGGCCAATCGACTGTTGCGAGATCATTCCGGGGACTCCCGCTTCGACCGCGGTCGGGATATCGGGTGCGGCGATCAGGCGGGTGGGACTGGTCACGGCGAGAATGCGCAGCTTGCCGCTCCGATTGAATTCGAGCAGCCCGGCGGTCACGGCCGGCGTGACCATCGCCACTTGTCCGCTGATGGTGTCGGCGGTCGCCGGTCCCGACCCCCGGTATGGCACGTGCACGAGCTCCGGCATTCCCGCCAGCGATTTCAGCAATTCGCCGGTCAAGTGATTGAGCGAGCCAACGCCGGCATGCCCATAGGACAGCTTGCCGGGATTGGCCTTGGCATAGTCGATGAACTCTCTCAGCGTCCGAGCCGGCACGGCGGGATGGATCGCGAGGGCGAAAGCCGAAACCACCACATTGGAAATCGGCTCGAGCTCCTTGAGCGGATCGTAGAGCGGACGGCTCTTGAGAATCGCCTCGGTGACGTGAGTGCTGGAACCACCGAGCAGAAGCGTATAGCCGTCCGGACGGGCGCGAGCGACCGCGGCGGCACCGAGCGAGCTCCCGCCTCCGCCTTGGTTTTCAACGACGACGGTGCCAAGCACCGATTTCATCTTCTCCGCCCACGGGCGGCCTACGGCGTCATACCCGCCGCCCGGGGGAAACGGAATCACGAGCCGGATCGGACGGTCGGGGTATTTGGACTGAGCGAACGCGGGATGCAGCATCAGCACCGACGGCGCGATCACGCCAAGCGCCAGTAAATCGCGTCGCCTCATTACGCGCCTCTCCCTCGGTGGTGCGCTGAACAAACTTGCTCGTCAGGAAGGCCGCCGCTCGCCTTTGACTTGGGTGCGGTGCATGACCCGCCGGCTGTTCGGATCGAAGGCGTCGCGGCGGTGCATGGTGCAGCGATTGTCCCACAACACAAGATCGCCGACGCGCCAAACGTGCTCCCACGCGAATTCCGGCCGATCGACGAAGCTCCACAGCTCGTCGAGCAGCGCCTCGGACTCCGCGAGCGTCAGCCCCACCAGATAGGCGTTGCGGCGGCGCCCGAGATAAAGCATGCGCCGGCCGGTGTCCGGATGGGTGCAGACCAGCGGATGCACCGCGCCTGGCGAGGTGAGCGGGTCATCGGTCGGCGTCACGCCCTGCCGCACATAGCCGCCGCTATTGTAGGTGCCGTCGTGCTTGATCTTGAGGCCGGCGCCGCGGTCTTTGAGAACCTGAGGCAGCGCCTCGTAGATGCCATACATCGTGCAGAACGAGGTGTTGCCGCCGCTGGGCGGCACTTCGAGAGAATAGAGCATGCTCGCCTTGGGCGGCACGTCGAGATACGACATGTCGGTGTGCCACACCGCTTCGCCGTCGCCGAGGCTGCCGATCGGCTCGCCGTTCACCTTGACGTTGGAGACGATGTAAATCTCCGGCAGGCCCTCGACGAACCGTCGGCCGGTTTCCTGGATCGGCGCCCAGTCGAGATCCCCCAAGCGGCGGCTGAATGCGATCAGCTCCTGGTCGCTGAGCCTCTGGCCGCGGACCAGCACGACCGAATGCTGGTGCCACGCCTGCATCAACCGCGCAAACGCAGCCTCGCCGAGCTCCCTGAGATCGATGCCCCGCACCTCGGCGCCGAGCGCTCGCCCGGTCGGGATCACCTCGATCGGCCCGGCAGCCTGGCGTTCAGATGTCGTTGCAACGGTCAACGTCATCTCTGCCTCCCGTGTCCGCTACCGCTGTCGAGAGCATAGCAGCCAGCGCCTCTGCGGCAACCGAGTGTCCGCAATAATGGCGATAGCCATTTTTCACGTCGCCGCCGCGGCGCTACGGCGGTCACGCAACTCGAAATAAAGATTGCGTGCGTAGACGAAAACGCCGAATCCCTGGCCCAGGATGAACACCGGATCGCGGATGTATAGCGCGTACGCCAATAACAGGACGCCGCCGCCGATCGAGAAGAACCAGAATGCGATCGGCATCACCATTTTTCCCGCCCGTTCGGAAGCGACCCACTGCACGAGGAATCGCATCGTGAACATGATTTGCGCCACGTATCCCAGCACCACCCACCACTGGAACTTGGCCACAAAGACTTCGTGCAGATAGCTGCCGACCGCTTGCGAAAGATCAATCAGCATTCCGTTTCACCTCCGAGACCTGCGGAACGTGACGCCGGCGGCGGATGAGCCACCACACCCCGATCAGATCGAGTATCCCGATCCAAAGCCGGTCCCACATGCCGTAATTCGAGATGCCGGCGCGGCGTGGGCGGTCCACGACGTCAACATAGCCGATAGCATAACCTTCGCGCCGCACCAGCGCGGGAAGAAACCGGTGCAATCCATCGAAATATGGCAGCCTCAGGAAGAGATCGCGGCGGAAGGCCTTGAGCCCGCAACCCGTATCGCGGGTGCCGTCGCGCAGCACGACGCTGCGCACGGCATTGGCGACACGCGACTGGAGCTTCTTGAAACCGGTTGCCTGGCGGCCAACCCGCTGTCCGGCGACGAGGCCGATATGCGGCATCTTCGTCATCGCCTCCAGCAGCGCGGGAATGAAGGCCGGGTCGTTCTGGCCGTCGCCATCGAGGGTGACGACGACCCCTGCTCGCGCATGAATCACGCCGCTTGATATCGCTGCCGACTGTCCGCACGAGGTTTCATGTTTGATCTGTCGCAGCCACGGACGGCTCGCCATCAGCCGAGTCAATTCCGCTTCCGTGCGATCGGTCGAGCCGTCGTTGACGTAGATGAGCTCGAAAGCGAGATTCTTCTCGAGCGTGGCGGCGATCTCGTCGACCAACGGCGCGATGTTATCGGCTTCGTTGCGTACCGGAATGACGATGGAAACAGCCGGCGCCGTGGCGCTTGCAAAAACTTCGCTCATGATCTGCCCGACATGGCGGTGCGGCGGCCGCGGTGCATCTTGCCAGGGCGAGCTTCTATGGGGCGATCAGCTGCCCGGCAACCCTTTTGAGGCGCGCAAGCGAGGGACCGGGCCGTGGTCGAACGGTCCCATCGGCGCAGAGCACGAAGGCCAGCCGCCGCGCGGCATACCAATCGCGCACCAACAGCGCACCAATCACGCCAACGACGGCTCCAACCATGACATCGCTGGGAAAATGCGCCGTGAGTACGACGCGGCTCACCGCGATAAGAACGGCATAAGTCCACAGGACAAGGCGCGCGCGTGGCCATAGCGCGCCGATCGCCATGGCAGCGGCGAACGCATCGATGGCGTGACCGGACGGCAGGCTTGCGTATTCGACGCTCCAGCCGAGCGGGCGGTAGATGAGCGGATTCGCACTCCCCTCCACGAACGGCCGGGCGCGGCCGACCAGGCGCTTCCCAACCGAAAAAACCAAGCCCGGCAAACCGATCGCGAAGAATAAGAAACCGAGCCGCACGGCGAGCGCAGCGAGCACGCCCTGCGACATGCGCGGAAGCGCCGGCGTGGCGAGCAACGCAATCATGGCAAGTGCAAGTGCGATCGGGATCAGAAACCAAAACGATTTGCCGAACTCGGTGATGTGATCGAAGATCTGGATCAACCAGGAGGGCGCCCGCTGCGCCGCGGTCACTGCCGGGGCGTCGACCAGGATCATGGTGGCTGCGACGAGGGCGATCCCTGCCACGGAGCCGACGGCCAGACGAAGCAGCGCACGCCAGACCGGTGTCACCGCAAACTTCGACGGGCGTCCCGAAACCGTGAAGCACCAGCCAATATTGGCACGTACCCAATGCAGCCGCGCAGCCCGGCGCTCCGCCGGCACCTGTTTGATCGGGCTCCCCACACTCACGAGGACCCTACCGCGCGAACGACGGCGACCGTGATCGGCCGCCCGGTGCTGACTTTGATCGCATCGATGCGGGGACCGGCGCGGTAGCGCACGCCGAGCGCTTCGGCGTGCTGGGCAAAACTCCTTTCCTCGCGCGCGTCGACGAAGGCGAAGCGGCAGTTCCCGCCGCGCAGGAACTCGGCGGCACCCGCGGTGTCGGCGAGGCGGGTTGCGGTCCCGACCAGGAACACCAGGCTGGGTTCCTGATAGCCCACGGCGGCGGCCTCCGGTCGCGCACAACCGCTCTCGCGCAGGATGCGGGCAAGCGTCGCGCTCGGAAACAGTTGGCCGAGCGAAGGGATGATTAAGCCGAACGTCGCAATTGCAGTCAGGATCGCGGCCGCGACGGCACGCAGCAGCGAGTGCTCGGCGCCATCGGCTTGGTAGAGCCGCCAAGCCAGGAAACCCAACACCGCGGCTGCTCCCATCAAAATCCACACCAACAGGCCAAATTGTCGGGCGATCATCGAGAGAGCAACGACCCCCGCGATGCCCGCAACCACCGGAACCACGAACCACCAAATCGTGCCCCACTCGAGGAAAGGTTTGCGCGACAACGCGCGCGCATCGATCACACCGGCAATCAGGATGGCGATTGCAGGATAGAGCGGCAGCACGTAGTGCGGCAGCTTCGTCACAACCAACTCGAAGACAACCCACGAAGGCACAAGCCAGGCCAGCAGAAATTTGATGGCGCGCTCGCGCCGAGCCTGCCAGACCGCAGGCGTCGCCAATGCGGCGAGCGTTGCGCCTGGCCAGAAGGTCACCCAGAACAAAACGAAGTAGTAGCCGGGCGGAGCGCCGTGCGATTCCTGGCCGGCAAATAGCTTGCTGAGCAGGTCTTGCCCGACGGATTCCGCGAGAAATGCGTCGCCTGACCGCCCGATGATCGCAACGAACCAGGGCAGCACCAAAACCGCAAGCCAGATGATGCCGGCAATCGGCTTGAGCGTAAGCAGCCATCCGGCCGAGCGATCGACAACGATCAACGCGATCGCAGCAAGGGCGACCACCATCACGATCAGCGGTCCCTTCAGCAGCACGCCGGCGGCGAGCGCCGTCCAAAATATTGCCGCGATCAACCAGGCACTGGCGGCATCGAGACGCTCGCGCGCGTGCCAGAGATACGCGCGCGCCATCGCACCCATGGCGGCAACGACGGTCATGAGCAACAGGGCATCCGTCTTGGCAAGCAGCCGCTCGATGCCGAGCAGCACGCAGCTTGCCATCATCAGTCCGGCAAGCACCGCAGCCCGCCGCGACACGAAGGCGAGCGCAGTCCAATAGGTCAGTAGCACGGCGCCGATGGAGCCGACGAGGGAGGGAAGCCGATAGAGCCAGATGGTCGTGAGGGCGTGCGGAACGCCGAGCGCGATCCCCGTTTTCACCACGGCGGCTTGCACCCAGTAGATGCCGACGGGCTTCTTGTAGCGCACCTCGTCCTGGAAACGGATATCCACGTAATCGCCGCTCTCCACCATCTGCTTGGTCGCCTGAGCGAAGCGTGCCTCGTCACGATCGATCGGGGGAATGCTGAAGAAGCCGGGAAGGAAACCCAAAAGCGCGACCACGAGCAGCACCATCACCGCACGCGCGTGGGAGCCGATCGCAAAATCGACGACGGTCTTAAGGCTACGCGAAGCCCGCGCACGCCCTTGATTGTCGGCTGTGGCAACCATCTCCCCTACCCGCTCGGCGCACCGATTGCGCCCACTGCATACCGCTTTCGCCACGCCCTGTCGGCTCACGCCGGCCCCGGCGAACGCCATAGCTGCAGTGGCCGCCCCATTGCAACCGCATCCGACGCGGTCGCTTGCGCCGTGGCCTTCGGCCGCGCTGTCGTCGCCTTACTCGATCGTTTGATAGCCGCGGATGATTCGTTCCGATCCAAAGCCCCAGTAATTGCGCAACGTATCAGGCCCCCACACCTTCGGCCGCTGCGGTCGGTCCTGGTGCCACGGACGCGGGTCGAAATAGCCAAGCGCCTCGTCCTTCATGAGATCCATCTCGCAGAAGAACTCGACCCGCACCTTATCCGAGTTGCGGTGATAAATCGCGATGTTGTGCCCGATGATGTGACGCCCCGGACCCCAAACCAGATGAATATCGTTTTTGGCGAGCCATTCGCAGGCTCTTTGAATTTCGGCCCAGTCCTTAACCTCGAAAGCGATGTGGTGAAGCTGCGGCACTTCATCGACCACAAAATTGACCGTGTGGTGATCGGGACCGCAGCGCAGGAACGCAAACGTCTCATCGCGCCAATCCGACACGCGAAAGCCCAGTACGTGGGTATAGAACTTCACGATCTCCTGCACATCGCTCACGCGATACGCGACGTGCCCGAGCTTGAGCGGCATAATTCCCGCCTGGGTCGCGTCCTCCTTGGGAAAGACGTAGTCGCAGAAGATTTCGATGGTCGTGCCTTTCGGGTCTTTGAACACGAGCGCGTCGGCGACGCCGGGAGAAATCGAGGTTCGGCGCTCGGATTTGATGCCATGTGTCGTCAATTCGCGGGCAAGCTCGTCAAGATCGGTTCCAGGGGCGACCTGGAATGCGAGCCGAGCGAGCGCGTTGGGTGGACCCGGCTCGAGCGCAATCGCCTCCAGCCCTTGCTTGCTGGCAAGAAAGGCCCGTGTGGCGTCACGCTCGAGCAGCGTGAGGCCGACGACCTGCGTATAGTATGCGACCTGACGCTCCAGATCGGGCGTCGTCAGCGTGGCATGGCCGAGCCTGCGCACCTGTATCATGGGCGCCTCCTGATCGCTCGGGCGAGCCAATGCGCCCGCTCACATCGAGCGATAATCGTGGCGCGAAGTTACGCAGTTTCGAAGAGGGCGGTAAAGGCGGAGGCGGACGTCGTGCGCGCACCCGCCTTCACTGGTCCGCTGGCCGACGCCCTTGCGCCGCTGGCCGGCAGCGACAATCTTGGGTAAAAGCGTTCCCGCGCGTCCCCGTAGCTCAGCTGGATAGCAGCAGCGGATTTCTAATCCGCAGGTCGCAGGTTCGAGTCCTGCCGGGGACGCCA
>CBFGVM010000038.1:0-16631 GCA_965652015.1 uncultured Alphaproteobacteria bacterium | reverse complement strand
CCCGCGACGATCCGCAGCAGCGTGGTCTTCCCGCAGCCGGACGGCCCGACCAGCGCGGCGACTTCCCCGCTGCCGAGGCTGAATACAAGCTCGCCGAGCACCTGAAGCTTCCCGCCGGAGGCAGCGCGAAAAGACTTTTGCTTGATCTTGACGTCAAGCCGGCCTCGGGCGCCAGCGGGCGACATGTCGTTCAAGCGGCTGCACCAGAAACGTTTCGATTGCCAGCATGACGGCGATGAAGGCGAGAGCATAGGCTAGGATGCGCGTGACGTCGAACAGTTGGAACGCGACCCCGATCTCGAAGCCAACGCCGTTCGGGCGCCCGAGCAGCTCGACAATGAGCACGATCTTCCAAACCAGCGACAGGCCAGAACGGGCGGCCGCGGCGAGATAGGGCGCGAGCTGCGGCAATATGACGTGGCGCAGGCGCGTCCATGTCCCCATGCGAAACACCTGCGCCATGTCGTCGAGAGCGTGATCGAGTGAGCGCGCACCTTCGCGCACGGTCACAGTCGCGATCGGAAGCTTGTTCAGCGCCACAGCCGCGATCGCCGCGGTTTCCGTGAGCCCGGCCCAGACATAGGCGAGCACGATGATCACCAGGGCGGGCAGATTGAGCAGCACGATCAGCCAGGGATCGCCGAGCCGGTCGGCGATCCGCGATCGGCCCATGATCAGGCCGATTATCGAGCCCAGCGCCATGGCGATGATGAACGCGACCGCGACGCGCGCTAGCGTCGCGCCGAGATTGAGCGCGAGTGCGCCCGAACGCGCTTCATCGACGATCGCCAGCGCCACTGTCTGCGGATCCGGAAGCAGGCGATAACAGGCCAGTTGCGAGCCGGCATACCAGACCGCGATCAGCAGTGCGAGCGAGACGAGCCTGGCGCCCACGTTCACTCCGCGGCGGCCGTCCGGTAGAAGGTTCCGGCGGCGAGCTCGCGTGCCGGGCCGACGAGCTCCGCGCCGCCGATCTCGGCTAGCACGAGATACAGAGCTCGCGCATCCGCCTCCTCCTCGGCGAGCGGCCGGCGGACGATGCCTTCGCTGTAGCGCTGGCGGTAGATCGCGAGCACGTTGGCGCCGGTAACACGAAGGCGCGGCGCCAGCCGTTGCCATTCGGCCTCCGACGAGGCAAGGATATCCTTGGCCTGACGGGCGGCGGAGAGGAAGCGCTCGACGGTTGATCCGTTGCGCGCGGCCCACGTGCCGTCGAAGGTGTAGCCGACCAGCGCGACCGGCCCCTTCGCTCCGAGGCCTTTCATGACATCATCCATCGCAATGGCGCGTTTATGACCCTTGCTTTCGAGATCGGCGCAGAAATTCCAGAACGTCAGCGTGGCGTCGATCTCGCCCTGCAGCGCCTTCTCCGACAACAGTGGCGGCGCGCCGTAGACAATCGTTGCCTGTTTTTTGAGATTCACGCCCTCGCGGCGCGCTAGCGCCTGCAGGAGCAACCAGCTTTTGTCGAGCGGACCGCCGGCAACGGCGAGCTTCTTGCCGCGGAGATCGATGATCTCGCGGATCGGCGACGGCGCGGGCACCATTACCGCGCCGAGCGTGCTCGACGAGGGATAAAAGACGAGATTATCGCCGAGCGAACGCTCGCGCGCGACCCATAGCCAATCCGACAGCATGAGATCGGCCGAGCCGCCCTTGAGCGCGATCTTGCCGGCTTCGGTCGAGGCAAGCTCGATGGTCTCGATCGCAAGATCAAGCTTGCGATCGAGACCGTGCGTCCTGATGACGTCAAGCTCCCACGCTAGCGTTCCCGTCCTCTGCACCGCCAGCCGGATGCGATCGGCGGCTGTCGCGCCCGTTTGAGCGGCAAGCACAATTATGGCCGCAAACGTGACACCCAACATGGCAAACATGTGCAGACGATGCCATAGCTGGCGCCGGATGCAAATGCCGTAGCCGGTCAGGACAACGGCAGACAACTCGTCGATCTTTTCAGTCTACATCTGCGCAAGTCCACGCTAGGATGCTCTAACCGGACGCCCCGCCGGTCAGGCGAAACAACAACAGAAGCGCGCCCGGCCTGAGCACAAGGAGGAAACACCATGATGCGATCAACGCTCATAGCCGCATTTGTGAGCGCGGCGCTGCCGACAATGGCGCTCGCCCAGACCGCGGACGAGCTCAAGAATGACGAGCAGACGCCTGGCGACGTGCTCACCTATGGGATGGGCTATAGCCAGCAGCGCTTCAGCCCGCTCACACACATCAATCGCGATAACGTCAAAAGGCTGGTGCCAGCCTGGTCGTACAGCATGGCCGATAATCGCGGCCAGGAGGCGCAGGCGCTGGTCAAGGACGGCGCCATCTATCTCACGGATCATGAAAAGACGGTCGCGCTCGACGCCCTTTCCGGCAAGCAGATTTGGAAATCGGTGATCGAGTATCCCCCCGACACCACGCGTGTCGTGTGCTGCGGCATTGTCAACCGCGGCGCCGCGATCTTCGACGGCAAACTCTACCGCTCGACGCTCGACGCGTATGTGATTGCGCTCGACCTCAAGACCGGCAAGGAGGTCTGGCGCACGAAATCGGCCGACCCCAAGGACGGCTATTCGATGACGGCGGCGCCCCTGGTGGCGAACGGCGTGGTTATCGCCGGGGTGGCGGGCGCCGAGTTTGGTCATCGCGGCTATCTTGAGGGTTTCGACCCCCAGACCGGCAAGTCGCTGTGGCGCACCTACACCATTCCTGCGAAGGGAGAGCCGGGCTCGGAGACCTGGCCCGGTGACTCCGCTTCCCACGGCGGCGGCTCGACTTGGATTACCGGGTCCTACGACCCCGAGCTCGATCTCGTATTCTGGGGAACCGGCAATCCCGCGCCATGGAACCCGCTCCATCGCCTGGGCGATAACCTTCACACCAACTCGGTTCTCGCCATTCAGCCGAAGACCGGCAAGGTGGTCTGGCACTATCAGATGACGCCGGGAGATCCATTCGATTATGACGGCGTTAATGAGTGGGTGCAGGCCGAACTCACTATCGATGGCTCGCCGCGGAAGGTCGTGATGCAGGCCAACCGCAACGGATTCCTGTATGTTCTCGAACGTGCGACCGGCAAGCTTCTCGCGGCGAACAAGTTCGTCAAGGTCACTTGGGCCGAGCGCGTCGACATGACGACGGGACGCCCGGTGTGGACCGCGGAGACGAAAGGCGCTCTCGACGGAAAGACCGTGCGGGTATGGCCATCGCTCGTTGGCGGCAAGAACTGGCACCCGATGTCGTACAGTCCCCTGAGCAAACTGATCTACTTGAATACGATGGACTTCGGGTGGGAATACCCACCACTGCCGGCGAGCGAGGTCGCCAACCTTAAGCCTGGCGAGCCGCATTACGGGGTGAAGCGCCCATGGACTTATCTATTCGATGACCCCAATGGCCGCGGCTATCTGCGGGCCATCGACCCCCTCACCGGCCAATCGAAGTGGGCGGTGCCGTTCAAAAGCCCGAATTTCTCGGGCACGCTGGTGACCGCCGCCGGCTTGGTGTTCACCGGCCGCCTCACCGGCGAGTTCATGGCGGTCGATGCTGATACCGGGAAGGTCTTGTGGGAATTCCAGACCTCCGCCGGCATCGTTGGACAGCCGATCACCTGGGAACTCAACGGCAAGCAGTATGTCACGATCACCAGTGGGGCCACGGGGCCCTACGTGATGCGCGCGGGCGATCCCAATCTCGCCAACGTTCCAGCGGGCGGTAGCGTCTGGACCTTCAAAATGTTCGAGGAGTATTCCGGGCCGCAGCGCGCGGCTTCCGCCAACTAGGACCGCGGGCCATCGCGCGACATGAGTGCGGTATGAGCCGGTCGCCAACACCGCATGTGGCGCGATTTTTGTTCGTGCTCGCCTCGATCGTGTCGGAATGCGCCTGGGCCGCCGACACGAAGATCGAGGAGGGCGCGACGATCTACGGGAACTACTGCTCTAATTGCCACGGCGATGGCTTACGCAACACCAGCGGTGGCGCCACGTTCGATCTCAAACGTTTGCGTGCGGCCGACCGTGATCGTTTCGTCAATTCGGTGCTCAACGGCAAGTCTCAGATGCCGCCATGGCAGGGCGTGCTCAATATGGAGCAGATCGAATCGATCTGGTCGTTTATTCGGGCGACGGTGGATCGCTGAGGATGCACTATTGATCGCACCGCGCCCGCGGCACCGTTGTGCAGAAAGTGCCAAAAACGGGCTCTCGTCAACCGGAGTGCTTCACTGATACGCCTCCTATTAGCGGCGACTTTTCTGCTGGCATGGGTATCAGCCACTGCCGGTGCTGCCGAGATCAACATCGCCTATCTGCGCCGTACGGATCCGAAGTCGACCCTGTCGCTGATCCAAACGCCGGCTAACAACGATGGAATAGCGGGTGCGAGGCTCGCGATCGACGACAACAACACGACGGGGAGGTTTCTGAATCAGCAGTTCTCGCTGGAGGACTTCCGGCTCGGGGAAAGCGCCGATCCTGCTGCCGCGACCATTGCGCTGGCGGAGCGCGGCGACTCGCTGGTGATCGCCGATCTGCCGGCAGACGCACTCCTCAAGGCCGCAGACGCCGAAGCTCCGCGTAAGCTTCTGGTCTTCAATGTCGGTGCGATTGATGATCGATTGCGGGAGGAGGACTGCCGCGCCAATGTAATTCATGTTGCTCCAACACGGTCGATGCTGGCGGACGCTTTGACGCAGTATCTGGTCTGGAAACAGTGGCGCAGGTGGATTTTGGTCGTCGGTTCCCATGCCGAGGACAAGCTCTACGGCGATGCGCTGCGACGCTCGGCTAAGCGCTTCGGCGCGCGAATTGTCCAAGAGAAAGTATTCGAGGATACCGGCGGCGCGCGGAGGACGGACAGCGGCGTCGTCCAGATTCAGCGCCAGCTGCCGGTTTTCACGCAAGGCGCGCCCGCCTACGATGTTCTCGTGGCCGCGGACGAAAGCGAGGTCTTTGCGTCGTATTTGCCGTACCGGACCTGGGATCCAAGGCCGGTCGCAGGATCCGCCGGCCTCGTTCCGACAAGTTGGGACGGCTCGCACGACCAATGGGGAGCGGTACAGCTGCAGGACCGATTCATGAAGCAGTTCTCGCGACGGATGACCGCACGCGACATGCAGGCTTGGACCGGGGTGCGGATGATCGGCGAGAGTTCGTCAAGAACGCGTTCAACCGACCCAAAAGTCATCCTCTATTTCCTCAAAAGTCCCGACTTCGCCTTGGCCGCGTTCAAGGGCCAGCGGTTGACGCTACGCGACTGGAATCTTCAACTTCGTCAGCCCATCCTTCTGAGCGATGGCAGAATGATCGTTTCAGTGTCTCCACAGGAAGGATTTCTGCATCAGGTTTCCGAACTGGATACGCTCGGGATCGACCGTCCCGAAAGTCAATGTAGGCTCAAATAGCTGATGTCGGCGAAGACCAGCCCCGGGCGTTTTCTGCGACGACGGAGTTTCCACTTCGCCGGGACGCGCAATTGGCTGCTTGCCGTGGGCGTCTTCGTCCTGGTCGGCGCCCAAGCGAGCGCCTTCACCGCCTATGTCTCGAATGAGAAGAGCAACACCATCAGCGTGGTCGATACCGACAAATTCACCGTCGTGAAGACGATCAAGGTCGGCCAGAGACCGCGCGGCATCGAATTGACCAAGGATGGGAAATTCATTTTGGTGGCCGTCGGAGACGACGACACGATACAAGTCGTCGACGCAAGAACGCATGAGATCGTCGCCAATCTGCCCTCTGGTCCGGATCCCGAGCTGTTTACGCAGGATCACGCCGGCAAGATTCTGTATGTGGCCAACGAAAACGACAACACGGTCACGATAATCGACTTGGAACGGCGCATTCCGCTCGGCGAGGTCCAGGTCGGCGTCGAGCCGGAAGGCATGGGCCTTAGTCCGGACGGCAAGATCCTCGTCGCCACATCGGAAACGAGCAACATGGCGCATTTCATCGACACCGACACGCGCCGGATCGTCGCCAACGTGCTGGTCGATGCACGGCCCCGTTTCGCGGAGTTCAAGCGCGACGGCTCGGAAGTCTGGGTTTCAGCCGAAATCGGTGGAACCGTGAGCATCATCGACCCCGTGAAGCGCGAGGTGAAGAAGAAGATTACCTTCGATATTCCTGGGCTGCGGAAGGAAGCCATCCAGGCGGTCGGAATCAGCATCACCCGGGACGGCAAGACAGCGTTCGTGGCGCTCGGTCCAGCCAATCGCATCGCCGTGATCAACGCTGCGACATATGAGGTTCAGAAATACCTTCTCGTGGGCCAACGCGTCTGGCACATGGCGTTCACCCCGGACGAAAAATATCTTCTGACGACCAACGGCATATCGAACGACGTTTCCGTCATCGACGTTGCAAATCTCAGAACCATCAAGACGATCCAAGTCGGCGAGCTTCCTTGGGGTATCGCAATTTCGCAGCAGTGACGTTTTTGCCATGACGACCGCCGAGCCGCCCGCCGTCGCCATCGAAGGCGTGAGCCATTGCTACGGCACGCGTCAGGCGCTCAACGACGTGACCTTCTCCATTACGCCATCAACCTTCGCCGTTCTGCTGGGTCTCAATGGAGCCGGAAAGAGCACATTGTTCTCGCTGATCACGCGCCTCTACGCGGTCCAGCACGGTCAAATTCGGGTTTTCGGCCACGATGTCGGACATGCCTCGAGCGAAGCCTTACGCATGGTCGGTGTCGTATTCCAACAACGGACGCTCGACCTCGATCTCTCCGTGATTCAGAATCTGACGTACCACGCAGCCTTGCACGGCATCGGCAAACACGACGGCTGTGCGCGGGCCGACGACGTGCTCGCGCGCATCGCGATGTTGGATCGCGCAAACGACAAGGTGCGCACACTGTCCGGTGGGCAGATGCGACGCGTCGAAATCGCGCGCGCACTGCTGCATCGGCCCCGCTTGCTTGTGCTCGACGAGCCGACGGTCGGTCTCGACATCAAATCAAGAGCGGATATTCTCGCCTATGTGCGTCGACTGGTCGTCGAGGACGGCGTCTCGGTGCTGTGGGCCACCCATCTCATCGATGAGGTCTCCGACGATGACGACGTCATCGTGCTGCACCAAGGGCGGATTCTGGCGCATGGATCCGTTTCACGCATCATGGAAGCGGCAGATGCCCAAGAGATCCGCACAGCTTTCACCCGGCTGACGCAAGGCGCCGACGCCACAATTGAGGCCCCATGACCGCCGAATTGGCCACTTTTCCCAAGGCCACCGGATTTCTACCGATCCAGTATGCCATCTGCCTCAAGGGGATTGTTTGGCGTGAAGGTCTGCGCTTCCTGCATCAGCGCGAGCGCTTCGTGGCTGCACTCGTGCGTCCACTCGTCTGGCTCTTCATCTTTGCCGCCGGCTTTCGGCAAGTACTCGGCGTGTCCATCATCCCGCCCTACGAGACCTACATACTTTATGAGGTCTACATCACGCCGGGACTGATGCTGCTGATCCAGCTGTTCAACGGCATGCAGTCCTCGCTGTCCATGGTTTACGATCGCGAAATGGGCAACATGCGCACGTTGCTCGTGAGCCCGATGCCGCGCTGGTTCCTCCTCTCGTCGAAGCTCGTGGCCGGCATGGCGGTATCGTTGCCGCAGGTCTATACGTTCCTCGCCATCGCGTGGTTCTGGGAGATCGAGGCCCCGTACCTGGGATATATTGCCGTTTTGCCGGCCCTTGTTCTCTCGGGCCTCATGCTGGGCGCGTTGGGCATGCTGATGTCATCGGTCAGCAAACAACTCGAAAATTTTGCCGGCGCGATGAATTTCGTGATCTTCCCGATGTTCTTCGCGTCATCTGCGCTCTATCCACTGTGGCGGGTGAGGGAAGCAAGTCCCCTGCTCTACTATGTATGCGAGCTCAATCCATTCACCCACGCAGTCGAGCTCGTCCGCTTTGCGCTTTACTGCCAGATCAATTGGATCTCGCTCGCGGTCGTCGTCGGATGCACAGCTCTGTTCATGGTCGGCGCGATCCTCGCGTACGATCCGTCGCGAGGATTTCTTGCACGACGCGGAGAGCCTGGAGGCGGCACGTGAAATGTTGGTCGTTCACCATGGCGGTTGCCATTGAACTGGCCTTGCGAGGGATGGCGCTCGCCGCCGATCCGCGTTTTCCAGATTGGCCGTGCACTCAGGTCAAGGTCCCGGAAATCTCGGTTGCCGCCGTTTGGACAGGGCCGTCCATCGACGATGTCGGGAACGCTTGGGAGGAAGACGCCACGATAAAGGATCTTGTCGCGCGGCTCGCGGCGCGCCGCACGCCGCTCGATGAGGCGCAGAAGGCGATTTCGGACTTGATCACGGGTCCAGAATCCGAGCGGCAGAAGAAGGCAAAGCTGATATTTGCGGGGTTGTTCAAGACGCTCAATCATGAACGCAGCGAAGTGATGCAGGGCATCGAGCGGTATTTTCGCAAGCAAAGGGAGTTTTCCGACCAAATCCGATCCAGGATTCTCCAGCTCCGCGAGCTTCAGGATCGGTCTGATCCCGACCAGAGCAGAATCGACGAACTGACCAATCGCGTCGAATGGGACACGCGCATCTTCGAGGAGCGCCGCAAGACGATGAACTTCGTCTGCGAAGTGCCCGTTCTTATCGAGCAACGCCTGTTTGCCCTCGGCCGCGCGATCCAACAATCGCTCGAGTGAGCGGCGGTCACCCTATATGAGGGTTATCTATCTGGGGGTCGAGTCCTCCGTGATAGCTCGATCGTTGTCATCGAGTAGCGGCACGCCGAAGCTCATCAGCACCCTGTTGATGGCGGGCTGGTTGTCCCGAATGACGCGATTGAGCTGACGCTTCCACTCCTGATCGGTGTAACGCACGCCCATGGCGATGCGATAGACGAGCCGAGGGCCGGTTGTCTCCTTGATCAGCGGCACGACAGTCACGCCCGGGTTAGTCCGTCGAGCGTAATAGCCGGCCATCGGACCCCAGAGGATTCCCGCATCGATTTCACCGGTCGCGAGATCATGCATCATCGCGGCGGCCGAGGAATCGACGCGGGTATCGATGACCAACGGGTAAGGCTTCGCGTTGGCCATGAGACCATTAGCTGCCATGTTGTTCCCGGGAGGCGTTCCGGCCACGACGCCGATGCGCTTGCCCTTGAGGCGTGGATCGCCCAGCGTGTCCACGCCCTCCAGCCCATCCCCCTGTTTGCGCACCAGGGCATAAGCCGTGCGGTAATACGGGTTGGTGACCTGCACCAGATCATCGCCCTGCGGGATGCCCATGATGACGTCGCATTTGTGCGCCGCGAGCGTATTGCGCACGAAGCCTGTGGCCTGCGGATACCAGCTATATGACAGCCCCTTGCCGAGCTTATCGGCCAGCAACTCGGCGAGCCGGTTCTCAAAGCCCTCACCCCTCTCGGTCGAGAACGGCATGTTGTTCGGATCGGCGCAGACCCGGAGCACCTTGGGATCAACGAGCTCGATCGACAAATCCGGGCGGTCCACGGCTTGCGCAAGCAGTTTTCCGGTCAGAAACATGGCCGCGACCGCTGCGCATGAAACGCACAAGCTCAACCGTAGCCGCTGCCCGTCGGCAAAATTCGTCATCGATCTCTTCTCGCCGAACCTTTGAACGTCGGGACGCGCCGAGTTCCACGCGGTGCCCGGTAGCGCTCAATTTTTATGTCCGAGACAACTGTTTTCCGCTTGGGTAACCGCCTCGGGCTTGTCTTCGCGCTTTTGCGGTCTTCCGCGTGGAACGGCGTCATTGGCGCGCGCCCGCAAATAGACGAATATCTCCTCGATGTAGCACATGACGTTCGGATTGGTGCCGAACGATGGCATGACGCTCCCCTGCGCCGTGTTGACGTTCTTGCGTCCGTTCACAACGATGTCGGCGAACTCGGAATAGTTCTTCGTGCTCAAGTAATTGCTGAGCGCTGGGGCGTAACTCGATCCTTCGCCGTCGGGACCGTGACAGACATGGCAATCCGAGTGATAGCGGCGAAACCCGGAATAGGTGGCCCAATCCACCGTCCCGTCGCTCTGCACCTTGAACGTCGGATTGCCCTGCTTGTCGTAATATCTTCCGCCCTCGTTCTTGACCGCGGCCGGATCACCGGCGCCATCGGCGACCGCAAGATGTGCGCCGCCCATGAACGGCCCTGCGGCCAGCATGACAGCCACAACAGCGTGTCTCACGAACGTATCCTTTTGCGCTGGCGAATTGCGTGTCCAAGTCGAAACTCTCGAGACCGGACACAGCCACCGACGTCGGCCTTCGTCGACTAGCATGGTGACAATTCCCGATCGCGGGGTAGACCCGCGATCGGGAACAGAACGCGCTGAGCGATCGCTCGGTTTCAGGGCAGTGCAAACACCGTGAGCTGGCCGCCGAGCGATGTGTAGTTCTTCAAGGCCGCATAGCCGCCAACGGCGCCCAGGCCCTCGGTGGGTCCCGTCAGGCCGGCGGCAAGACCGATACCTGCCCAGCCGCCGACGCCGGACAGGATCGCAACGTACTGCTTGCCACCATGCTCATAGGTCGTCACGTTGCCGATGATGCCGGACGGCGTCTTGAACTTGTAGAGTTCCTTGCCCGTCTTGGCGTCAACGGCCTTGAGATAACCTTCGAGCGTTCCGTAGAACACCACGCCGCCGGCGGTCGCCAAGGCGCCCGACCAGACCGAGAACCGTTCCGGCAACGACCAGACGATCTTGCCGGTCCTCGCATCCCAGGCAATGAAGTTGCCCATGATGTCTTTGCCGGGCGGCGGATACATGGACAGCGTCGCTCCGACGTACGGCTGACCTGCGGTGTAGCTCACCCGGAACGGTTCATAGTCCATGCAGACGTGGTTGGTCGGGACGTAGAACAGGCCGGTGTCCGGCGAAAAGGCCGCCGGCTGCTGGTCTTTCGTGCCGAGCGCCGCCGGGCAAATGCCCTTGGTGTTGACATCCTGACCTTGGTGCTCGGTTGAGTACTGGGGCACGACCTGTGGGCGCCCATAGGTCCTGGAATTCTTATCCATGTCGACCTTGGTGGCCCAGTTGACGGTGGGGTCGTACTTTTCCGCCACCAGCAACTCTCCATTAGCGCGGTCGAGCGTGTAGCCAAAGCCGTTGCGATCGAAGTGAACGAGAATCCTGCGGTTGGTGCCGCCGATGTTCTGATCGGCGAGGATCATCTCGTTGACGCCGTCGAAGTCCCACTCGTCATGGGGCGTCATTTGATAAACCCACCGGGCCATGCCGGTGTCGGGATCACGCGCAAAAATGGTCATCGACCACTTGTTGTCGCCCGGGCGCTGCTTCGGATTCCAGGTCGAGGGGTTGCCCGAGCCGTAGTAAAGGAGGTTCAGCTGGGGATCGTAGGAAATCCAACCCCAGGTGCAGCCACCTCCAGTCTTCCACTGATCTCCTTGCCACGTCTTAACGCTCGAATCTTTGCCGATCGGCTTGCCGAGTTCGGTGGTCTTCTCGGGATCAATGAGAAGCTTGTCGTCCGGTCCCTGCGAGTGCCCGCGCCACACTCGCCGGCCGGTCTTGAGATCGTAGGCGGACATATGGCAGTCCACCCCGAACTCGCCGCCCGAGATGCCGATCAGGACTTTGTCCTTGATCACCATGGGGGCCGACGTGCCGGTCTCACCTTTCGCAGGGTCGCCGTTCTTCGCCTGCCAGACCACCTTCCCATCCTTGGCATCGAGCGCCACCAGCGTCGTGTCGGCTTGATGCAGGAAGATCTTACCGTCGGCATATGCGAGGCCGCGATTGACCGTGTCGCAGCACATCACGGGAATGACGTTTGGATCCTGCTTGGGCTCGTATTTCCAAAGGATCTTCGATTCGTTCTTCAGGTCGAGCGCGTAAACCGGATTCGGGAACGGCCCATGGACGTACATGACATCGCCGATCACGAGCGGACCGCCTTCATGGCCGCGTAGAACACCAGTCGAAAACGTCCATGCCACCTGCAGCTTGCCGACATTGTCGGCCGTGATCTGGTTGAGCTTAGAGTAGCGTTGGTTGGCATAATCTCCTGTCGGCATCACCCAATCTTTTGGGTTCTGCGACATTCTGATCAGCTCATCGTTGGCATGAGCAGCTCCCGTAGCGAAGGCCGCTACGGCGCCCACGCAAGTGCTGAGCAGGAAATTGCGCATCGGTATCCTCCCTGCGACATTGCCGCGGGTGACCGACGCAGAGCACACGCTGTGCCGCGAGTCGGCACCCGTTCGATGGGAAGAGCTTCCGGCAGCGTGTCACAGCGCAACGAGGCGCAAGGGCACATCAGTCTGGTACTTACGCCCCGCCTAGCTTACGAGGATACGTCAGGATTCCCGTTGTGCTGACGTCGTTGAAGCCGGAAGCTGCAAGAAAAATCTATTCCCGGCCCTGATTGATCGCAACCAAAAACGTTCAGGCAATCATTTCCCTTGCGCCAGCTACAGTGCGATGAAATAACTTTGTACGTGAAGCGTCGCGAAGCGATCGGCGCTGACGCCGTTACCGTCGCGTCGAGGGTGGGGGGCTGTTGCCCACTCGCAAAACGCTCGCCATTGCCCACCTCCGTGATGGTTTTGGGCTGCCCACTTCTATAACGCCCGCCGGTCCTCGCTTTTCGAAGTGAGGGGGCAAGGGTCGAACGGTGCAGCGGCGCCCACGCCGTTAATCCATCACGACGAACGCCCCTTACTTCCGGTCGGCCGGCAAGCGACCGCATGTCGCAGGCAGCAGTCATGCCGCCGACGCAAGCCGGACAATCAAAAACAGCGTACCTCGCCCTCGGCCTGCGCGCGTCTGAGTTCGTTAATTGCCGCTCTTGCCTGTTCAGGCGATTGGAACATGGTACCGAACCGGCCCGGCACCTGTGAAAGGCTCAAGAACGTTTCGGCGGCGACATAGCGATCGTAAGGGAGGATCGACGCGATAATGTCGATGGAGCAGGAACACTTCTCCAACGCCGGCCGCGTGTCCCCGTTCGTCTTCATGCAAGCGAACACATAGTCGACGCGTGCCGCAGTCGGGTAGTCGTTAAGCTCGGCAGCGCCGACCGGCAGCTCCGCCGCCGCACCCGCCACAAGCGCCAACCCCAACCGTCCTGCGCTTCGAAGAAACGTCATCGTCCCTTTCCTTTGATGCATAGGCCAAACATGCACCCTGCGACATACAATGTCATGCGCGCAATCGAACGCCGCAAGCGCCGAACTCTTGTTCCGGCAAAAGCGGTGGAATCGTAACCGTAGAGGTGGCCACTCCTATCGACCTGGAAGATAATGAGTTCGACCATTTACCATCGGCGCAACAACCGCTCGGAGACGGCAGACAACCGAGATAGGGCGAGACCATGATGCGCGCGTCGATCTGGATCGGTGCAATAGGAGTACTCGCGCTGGCGTCTGCCGTTCCTGCATCTGCCCAAAGCATGATGCAGCACGTCGATCTGGCATCCCCGGAGATGGCATCGGCGGAAATGACGCGCGCGGACGTCGAGGCCGCCATCGCCTCTGCAACGGCCCTCCAGCCGGTCGATCTCGCGGGCAAGAAGCTGTCGGGCCTCGACCTCTCCGGGCTCGATCTCTCCGGTGCCATCTTGCGCGGCGCCAGGCTCAACAAGACCAAACTTCGCGATGCAAAGCTCGACCGCGCGATTCTCGATCAGGCTTGGCTCGTGGAGGCCGACCTCAGCCGAGCGAGCCTCACGAGCGCGAACAT
Source organism: uncultured Alphaproteobacteria bacterium (assembly GCA_965652015.1). Taxonomy (GTDB): domain Bacteria; phylum Pseudomonadota; class Alphaproteobacteria; order Rhizobiales; family Xanthobacteraceae; genus VAZQ01. The sequence continues at coordinate 2,939 of CBFGVM010000038.1, read as the reverse complement.
TTTCGCCGCGCAAATGCAGCGTGCAACGCTCGATGGAGCCAATCTCTCAGGCGCGCGCATCACGGCCGATTTGACCGGGGCCAGGCTGGTCGGCGCCCTGCTCACTGGCGCCAACCTCAGCGCCGACATGAAGAATCAATCCATGGGACTCATGCGTGCGGTGCTAAAATCCAGCAACCTCGAGCGGGCCATCCTGCGCGACGCGGATTTGTCGCGCGTGGACCTCGAATTCGCATCTCTCAAGAATGCGGATCTGACCAATGCCTCGCTGCGGGCAGCCGCCTTGGGCGGCGCGACGCTCGCCGGCGTTACGATTAACGGCGCCGATTTCAATGGAGCGGACCTCGCGTCGACAAGGCTGGTTGAGCCGATCGGGCTCGATGCCGCCAAGAACTTCGACAAGGCGCAGAATATCGATCGGCTGTTGCGCGAGTGAAGCGCTCCACGCTGATGCATCAACCTGCGGAGGCAAGAAATGATGCGCGGTGGTGTGTTGCTTGCTTCGATCGCGTTCGTACTCGTGGGCTCTTCTGTGCTGGCTCAGGACCGCAAGGGCATTCGATTCTGGAATCTCACATTGTACACGATCACAAGCTTCCAGATGTCGCCGGCGGCGAAAGACAGCTGGGGTCCCGACCAATGCAAGAATGATCGGGATGGAACGGTTGACCACGACGAGCGCCTGCGGATCACGGGCATCGAACCCGGGCGCTACGATGTAAAGCTCGCCGACAGGATCGGCCGCGTTTGCATCGTCAGGAACGTCGAGGTCAAGGAGGGTGCGGTCTTCTCAATTGAGGAAAAACAACTGACGGACTGCCGCAGGTGAACTCCTTGCCGGAAAACGCTCCCCTTGCGGCCGGGCAAAGAGACCCGGCCGGCCCATATTCACGCTGCGGATCAGCCGTCGAAACCGGTCGCTTCCACTACAACTGGAATCAGGCCGCAAGCTTCCCTGAAGCCTTGGCAACGTGGGTGGCGATCGCATCCATCAAGGCCGGTGACAGGCAGTCGTAGGGTTCGAGACGCAGCTCCTTCAATCGAGACCGGACCGCGCCCATCTGATCGGGCGGAGCGCCGGACTCGATGATGGAGGAGACAAATGCTGCGAACTCGGGAGGCGCCCAGCCCTGGTCCTTTGAAAGCTCGGTGTGAATAAAATCGAACCCGTAGAACGGATGCTTCGTGTTCTCGATGCGGCCGTACATGTGCACGCCGCAGTCGCTGCAGGCATACCGCTGGATGGCCGCATTGGCGTCCACGACCTTGAGCTTGTCGGCATTCTTGGAAACACGCAGCTTGTCGCGCGGCACAACCGCGACTTGCGAGAACATCGCGCCTGCCGGCTTCCAGCATTTGGTGCATCCGCAGACGTGATTATAGGCGCACTGCGAAGTGACGCTCACCTCGACCGGATTGCTCCCGCATTTGCAGACAAGCGTTCCTCCCGTGAAGTTCGGCGAGCCGGGCCTGACGCCGTTGTCCACTGCCGGATGAATTGAGATCGTCGCCATAGCATGTCCTCCCAAAGTTGGTTTGGTAACGGCGCAATTGCCGCGCCGCAGGACGGGTCATGTTCGCGTGAGACGGTTTACTCTGAAGACTTCAAATGCTGCCTTCCGAGCGGCCGCGCTCTTGCGAGAAGGCTCAATTTCAGTCAGGTTTCTTTGTGTAATGCTTTTCGATCGATACTTGAAGTTTTTTCTCGCGGGGAGTCGCATGGTCCGGGGGGACGGAACCCATATGAGCGCCGCACCGCCATCGTTGGGACGGGTCAGTGGGACTGCTTATGAGGCTATCTTCGCCGCCATGGCAACATTTGCGGGATCTCGCCGCCGGCGGTGATCCTTGCCGCTGCGTCCTCCAGTTCAACTCGTGCCGACCGAGATTCCGAGGAGGAAAACCACCATGAAAACGCGTGCCGCCGTCGCATTGGAAAAGGGCAAGCCGCTCACCATAACGGAGGTCGAGCTCGACGGGCCGAAAGCCGGCGAAGTGCTGGTCGAGGTGAAAGCCACCGGCATCTGCCACACCGACGAGTTCACGTTGTCTGGGGCGGATCCGGAAGGATTGTTCCCGGCCATCCTCGGCCACGAGGGCGCCGGCATCGTCGTCGATGTCGGGCCGGGTGTGACGAGTGTGAAGAAGGGCGACCACGTCATTCCGCTCTATACGCCGGAATGTCGGCAATGCCCGTCGTGTCTGTCGCGCAAGACCAATCTGTGCACCGCCATTCGTGCGACGCAGGGCCAGGGCGTCATGCCTGATGGCACCTCACGCTTCTCGTTCGACGGCAAGAAGTTGCACCACTACATGGGCACGTCCACGTTCTCGAATTTCACGGTGCTGCCCGAGATCGCCGTCGCCAAGATCCGCGAGGACGCTCCGTTCGACAAGGTCTGCTACATCGGCTGCGGCGTCACCACCGGCATCGGCGCTGTCCTCAATACCGCCAAGGTGGAGCCCGGCTCAAAGTGCGTCGTGTTCGGCTTAGGCGGCATCGGCCTCAATGTCATCCAGGGGCTGCGGCTTGCCGGCGCCGACATGATCATCGGGGTCGATGTCAACAACGCCAAAAAGCAATGGGGCGAGCGCTTCGGCATGACCCACTTCGTCAATCCCAAAGAGGTTGGCAGCGATCTCGTCGCCCACCTCGTCAACATGACGAAGCGCGGCGCCGACCAGATCGGCGGCGCCGACTACACTTTCGACTGCACCGGCAACATCACGGTGATGCGCCAGGCGCTGGAGGCCTGCCATCGCGGTTGGGGCCAATCCATCATCATCGGCGTTGCCCCTGCCGGCGCGGAGATCGCGACCCGCCCATTCCAACTGGTCACCGGCCGCGTCTGGAAAGGCACGGCCTTCGGCGGCGCGCGCGGCCGCACCGACGTGCCGAAAATCGTCGACTGGTACATGGAGGGCAAGATCGAGATCGA
>CBFGVM010000037.1:0-16766 GCA_965652015.1 uncultured Alphaproteobacteria bacterium | reverse complement strand
CACGAGACAGCCGACGGTGGCTGCGAAGACCCAGCGGAAGGCTTCCGCCGCATCGACTCCCGCGAGCACTGCGCCCGCGGAGAGCCCACGAACCACCGGCGCGCCTGCGAGCACAATTGCGCCGAAACAGGAGACGATGAACGTCGAACCGAGCGCGCGAAAGAAGTTCATGGTCCCGGTCGCGACGCCGAGCTGATGCAACGCTACCGCATTCTGCACCACCACGACCGTGAACGGGAAGGCTGGTCCCAATCCGAGCCCTACAAGTGCGATCAGACCGAGCGCAGCCCAAGATGAAAGCCCGGTTGGCGCGATTGCGAGCGGCACCAGCGCCGCTATCGAGATCAACAGGCCGACCAGCGGAACTCGCTTGTAGTGGGTGAAGCGGACCAGGAGGCGCCCGCCCACGACCGACGTGACGGTGGCAGCACCTTGCAGCGCAATGATCGCCCACGCCGATTCGCTGACTGAGAGTCCAAGCGCAAGCTGCGCATAGAGCGGCAGAACGATCGTCAGCGCAATGACGACACCGACCGCGAAGAAAGCGGTCATGGTGCCTACGCGCGTGGCGCCGTCACGCAGCACCGACAACGGAATGAACGGCTCCTCCGCGGTCATGACGCGCCATGCGAACAAGGCCCAGAGCGTAATGGAGGCAACAAAGAGTGCCAGGATCTGCGGCGACCCCCAGGCGTAGCGCCGTCCGCCCCAGGTCAGGGCAAGCATCAGCGCGATCGCGGCTCCCACCATCAGCACCATGCCCAGTACGTCGAGGCTGTGCCAGCGATCGTGGCGCGGCAACCGCTGCAATACGTTGTGGGTGAACAGAAAGGCCAGTCCGCAGAGCGGCAGGTTGAACCAGAAAATCCACGACCAATGCAGATGCTCCGCAATGAAACCGCCGAGGACGGGGCCGCCCACGGTCGATACGATGAAGGTCGAAGACGTGTAGGCCTGATACCGCGGACGATCGCGGGGCGAAGCAACGTCGCCAATGATGGTTTGCACCAGCGGCATGAGGCCGCCGCCCCCGAGACCCTGAAGCGCGCGGGCGAGAATCAGCATCAGCATGGAGGGCGCCAGCGCACAGGCCAGCGAGCCGCCGGCATAGATGCCGATGGCGATCAGCATCATAGTGCGGCGGCCGTGGATATCGGAGAGCTTGCCGTAGAGCGGCGTCACCGCGGTCGCGCACAAAAGGTTGGCGGTGACCACCCATGACATGTTCTCGACGTCGCCCAGGCTCGCGGCAATGGTCGGCAGTGCGGTCGCCACCATCACTTGGTCGAGGGCCGCGAGCAGCATGGTCAGCAGCACGCCGACGACGATGCGCCGTGCGGCGGCGTGCTCGAGGTAGTCCGCCGGTGGTGGGGTGAGCGGATCGCGCATGTTCAGCCTGGCGCCGGCCCGGGCGGCGAGGCGCGGGGCATCTAGTCGGGGAAGCCGTGGGACGACAAGATGGCACCCTGCGCGGGCGCCATGCACTTGTGCGCGGGCTTATCGGGGTGATCGCGGCTTCCTCGCCGCCTTCGGTATGCGCGCTGGCCAACTCACGATACGGTCCTCGAGATCTTTGTCGTCGACTTCGTCTTCGCTCGCGCCGACGCGTCCGCGCACTGAGATCCCGGCCTGATGCACGGTCTCGGGATCACCGGAAACGAGCGGGTGCCACCAATAAAGATCCCGGCCGTCAGCCAACAAGCGATAGGCACAGCTCGGGGGCAGCCAGACGATTCGGTTTATGTTCCTTGGGGTTAGCCGAACGCAATCCTTCACCTTCGTCGTCCGGTTGGGATAGTCCCGGCAGCGGCAGGCGTTGCTGTCAAGCAGGCGGCAGCCGATGTCGGTAAAGTAGGTACGCGATGAGTCATCCGCGTCCTCGAGCTTGACCAGACAGCAGCGCCCGCAGCCGTCGCAAAGGCTCTCCCATTCGGAATCCGTCATCTCTGGCAATGACTTACGACGCCAGAACGGGGTCTCGTCAGCGCTCATGCGTGGGCCGCCAGTCAAACAATCGCCGGCTATGAACCTTGTCCGGATCGCTCGAGCTATTCATCTTGTGACCAGGTCGCCATAGTTTGGAACCGGTAGATCGGTTAAAACTTTCGATAACGGTTGGGCGCCTGCGTCCCGCCGCAGCTAGCCTTCGGCTCTGAGGGAAACCTTGCGCAACCTTTTCCAAGACAGCGGGAATCCAGTCGGCTGGAAGATCAAGCTGCGGCGCTTCCTGCTCGATCTCGACGCCCGCATCGACTTCGGACTGTACCAGGCCCGGACCTGGGGACGCGAGCTTTATGAACGCTTCACCGTGTTCATGGACCGTTTCCACGTCTCTGGCTGGCGGCGCTGGTACTTCGTTGAGCCCGTGTCGGAATGCCTGACGGTGGGAAATGCGGGTCTGCTGGTCATGCTCGCGCTCGCGATCCCAGCTTTCCGTGAAACCTCGGACGACGACTGGCTGAAGAAATCCGAGCTCGCGGTCACCTTCCTTGACCGCTATGGCAATGAAGTCGGTTCGCGCGGTATCCGGCACAATGACGCGATTCCCCTCGATCAGTTTCCCGACCACCTGATCAAGGCAACGCTCGCCACCGAAGATCGTCGCTTCTACGAGCATTTCGGCATCGACATTCCCGGCCTCTTCCGCGCGATGCTCACCAATGCGCGCGCGGGCGGCGTGGTGCAGGGCGGTTCTTCGATCAGCCAACAATTGGCCAAGAATCTCTTCCTGTCGAACGAGCGGACCATCGAGCGCAAGGTCAAGGAGGCGTTCCTCGCGCTCTGGCTCGAAGCGCGGCTACCGAAGAACGAGATCCTCAAACTCTACCTTGATCGCGCCTATCTCGGCGGCGGTACGTTTGGAGTGGATGCGGCGGCACAGTATTATTTCAACAAGTCTGCGCGCGACGTAAACCTCGCGGAATCAGCAATGTTGGCCGGCCTCTTCAAGGCGCCGTCGAGATTCGCGCCACATATCAATCTGCCGGCGGCGCGCGCACGTGCCAACGTCGTCCTCGACAATCTGGTCGAAGCTGGATTCATGACCGAGGGGCAGGTGTTCGGCGCCCGGCGCAACCCGGCGATTGCAGTCGATCGGCGCGACGAACGCTCGCCCCACTATTACCTCGACTGGGCCTTCGACGAGATGAAAAAGCTGGTCGAAACCTTGCCCAAGTCCGTACACGAGCGCGTGTTCGTCGTGCGCCTTGCCCTCGACGTCGACCTGCAGAACCATACCGAGCAGGCACTTCAGAACTCCCTCAAGCAGTACGGGCACGAATACAAGGCGAAGCAGGGCGCCGCGGTGTTGATGGACATCGACGGCGCGGTGCGCGCCATGGCGGGAGGACGCGACTACAGCGAGAGCCAGTTCAACCGCGCGACCGATGCCATGCGCGCGCCGGGCTCCTCGTTCAAACCCTACGTCTACGCCACTGCCCTAATGAACGGGTTCAAGCCGACCTCGATCGTGGTCGACTCGCCGGTCTGCATCGGCAACTGGTGCCCGAAAAACTACAGCGGTGGCTTTTCCGGCTCGATGACCCTCACGCAGGCGCTGGTGCGCTCGATCAACATCATTCCGGTGAAGTTGTCGATCGCGCTCGGCAACGGCAATCCGAAAATCGGCCGTGCCAAGATCAGAGATACCGCACGCAAAGCCGGCTTGCGCACTCCATTACCCGATACCCCCTCCATGCCGATCGGCGCCGACGAGGTGACCGTGCTCGATCACACCGCCGGCTACACGATGTTCCCCAATCTCGGCAAGGCGATGGCCCCGCACGCGGTGCTCGAGGTGCGTAGCGGCGCCGGCGAGTTGATCTGGCGTTGGGACCGCGACGGCAAAAAGCCGCTCCAGGTGATCACACCGCAGGTCGCCATGGACATGAACATGATCATGAGCAAGGTGGTGGAGGAAGGCACCGCCAGGCGCGCCATCCTCGACGGCATCAAGGCGGCGGGCAAGACCGGCACCACCAATGCCTACCGCGATGCCTGGTTCGTAGGCTACACCGGCAACATGGTTTGCGGGGTGTGGTTCGGCAACGACGATTACACCGCCATGCACCAGATGACGGGCGGCTCGCTTCCCGCGATGACCTGGCGTGAGATCATGGCCTACGCGCACCAAGGGATCGAGCTCAAAGCCATTCCCGGCCTCGGCCCGCAAGCACCCGCAGCGCGTGTGGCTGAGGGCAAAAAGGAGGGCGAGGCACCGGCCAGTCGCCCCAACTCGGTTCTTACCAAGCGCGGCGCCGATGCGCTGGTCCGCGTGGAGCGCCTGATGGACGATGCCACGCGGGCACTCGTTGCCCGCGGCGAGATGACCAAGGCTTCAGACGATACGAAACCGCAAGCCCAAGGAAGTTTTGCTTCGGCGTCAGAGCAACGGGCGCCTGATCAGAACCGCGGTAATTGAAGCCGACCGACCGCTTTTGTTAAAATGCTCCAGTCACGGCTACGCTAGCGAATCGAACGTGCGCTTGCTTTTTGGAACGGTGTTTGCGCTCGTGATTGCGGCAATGGTCGGCCTCGGCACGACCTGGCTTGCCCTGACGCGAGGCAGCGCCTATGGCGGTGTCACCATCGGTGCGTGGACCGGCTGGCCGAAGAATGGGACCGCCGGCATCGACCCCTATGCGCGTGCAATCGTCGCGCGCACCGGGGAACTGCCGATCGGCTCGGGCGACGGGGTCGCATTCTATGCCCGCACCGATGATATCGGTGACCCGCTCGACGGGCGCTGCGACGTACTGTTGAGCGGCACCACGCCGCAGGCCCGGTTTTGGACCATCACTCTGTACGACTCCGAAGGTCGGCTCGTAGCCAATTCGGCTCAACGGCACGGCTTCACCAGCCAGGAGATCATCCGCAACGCGGACGGCAGCTTCGAGATTAAGGTCAGCCCCCGTGCCCGGCCGGGCAATTGGCTGCCGACCGGCGGCGTAGAGAAGTACCTGCTGGTGTTGCGGCTCTATGATACGCCGATCGGCGTGGCGACCCGAACCGGATCGGAGGCGCCGATGCCCTTGATCACCAAGAGAGCTTGCCTGTGATTCGCGTGGCGTTATGGCTGTTGGGCGCGCTTCTGCTTGCCGGCATCGTGCATCTGGCAACGGTCCTGCTGCTCCCCCAGATGGCAAGCCAGGACGCCTATGCCCGCGTTTCCACAATCGCTCCGGTCAACTCGGTCATTCCTATTCCTGGTCCTACTCCGGAGAAGGCGCTCATGCCCTTCATGGATCCGGCCTTCCAGGCGTCCGTCTGCCGCTATGATTTGTCACGCGGTCCTCTGAAATTCTCCGTGCCGATCAGCCAAGCCTACACGTCGGTATCGTTCTACACTCGCTCCGACGTCGCCTACTACGCGATCAACGATCGCGCTGCCGGACGCCGGCTGATCGAGCTTGATCTCATGACGGCAGCCCAACGCGCGGGGCTGCCAGAGAACGAAGAGATCACGGCTGCGGACCGGTTGATCGTGACATCACCGACAACCACCGGCCTGATCGTGATTAGAGCACTTGCAGCTGAAGCAGGGTGGATCCCTGCGGTGCGAAATGCACTTGCGGCCGCGCAGTGCCGTCCGCAGTGAAAGATTGCGTATCAGTAGTGCCGCTCCGCCCGAGTAAAGGCATTCTCAAATGATCCTCGGAGGAAGCCGCGGTTAGCCACGCGCCCCGGAATGATCGGCGGCGACCTCACGAGCGGTTGGCACGCCGCCGGCGACGGCGGCGCGCAGTACTGCCCGCCTCGGGTTCGAGGTCCCCGCTCGGCGCCTCGGCATATCGTTCGATCCGGATGACCGGGAGAATAATCACGGCGGCTGATTGGGACTTTCCGACCATCGAATCTGGTCCCCGCGCAGCGCGGCCCGCCGTCGGAAAATGAATCACGGTACCCATGTCGTTGCCCCCGCCCCAACCCTCGGATGCCGCAACGCGGCTCCTGCGCGATTTGAGGCGCACAAGGTTAACGGTCCGCTAACGCGCGCCCCTTAGGGTATCTCAAATCCAAAGTGTTGCAGTAAAGGCGCAGTGACCATAATGACGGCTGCGGCGGCATTTGCCGACCTCGAAGGCCTGCTCGATCTCGTTGACGGCAACGCGGCCGACATGTGCGCGAGCTTGTTGAGGACACTGACCGATCTCTACCTGCAGCGGCCGATCCACACCCCCGAAGACGAACACTATTACACCGAGCTCGCGTTGCGGCTCATCGATGCGGCCGCACTCTCAGAACGAGCCGCACTCGCTGCGCGACTTGCATCCTACCCGTCGGCTCCCCTGCCCGTCCTCGAGCGGCTGGCGCGCGATGTGATCGAAGTCGCGCGTCCGATTCTCGCCCACTCCCCGCACCTGAGGTCAGCGGACAGCGAGCCGATCGCCGAAGCTCCGGCCGGCATCGATGCGGAGAATATTGGGACCGAATCTCCGGCTGCTCGGCCAGCCGTCCGCGTCGCAGCTCCGCTCGCCGCGGCTGCGGAACTCTCGGAAGTATTCTACCGGGCAATAGCGGCGGAGCGCCGACTGATCCTGATCAATCTCCACTATGCATCGTTCCGCCCGCACTGTTTGCCGGCGGTGCTGGGCACGGATATCTGGTGCCTGGAAGCGGCCGCACTCCGGCGCAAACCCGAGCCTCTCACCCAAGAACTCGAACGGCTACTCGGCGTCTCCGCGGCACAAGCGTGGCGCATTCTCTATGACCCGCTCGGTGAGCCGATCGTGGTCGCCGCCAAGGCCATGGATTTGCCGAACACGGTGCTGCACTTCCTATTGCCGGCGCTAAGTCTTTGGATTGGGCAATGGGGTGATCGCGTCCATGAGCTTGCCCACCTCTATCGCGAGATCAGCAGGGATGCAGCATGCCGCTTGGTTGCGATCTGGCGCGACGCCGGGCAAGCCGAGAGCAGCCCGATCCTCCACGAATCGATCCCTTGGCGGGCCGCGGCGGAAAACGCACGGCGCATCCGAGCTGTTGCGCCGTCCGGGAATGCTGTCGTCAAAGGTAATGAGCTTGTGGGCTGAACCCGCCCGTTCAGGCAAGAACATGATCGAGGAAATGACGACCGGCGCGGTCCTCAACTTCGAGAATCCACGCATCGGGATCGAAGCGCAGCTCCCGCGCGAGGCGTTCCTCGATCTTAGCTTCCGGGGCGGGTTGTTCGCCGAGGCAGCGGCTGAACAACCGGTCCGCCGGACGCGCATGGTCGAACGCGCTCTGCGGCGCCGGGCCGAATAGCTCGGCCGTACCGTCGAGGCGGTTCAGCTTGACGAAAATGGTCCCTGCCTCTTCAGCACCGCGCCGCCGCACCGCCGCGAACGCTCCCTCGATGTGGCAGCGGCGAATATAAGCGGCGACCCAGATCGCAGATTTCAGGCGCATTTGAACTTCTGGTTCTATGCTCGCATAGGGCAAATATTCATCACATGCGCGAGCTGGACGAAAGCCGTGCCGGCCATTTCTTCAATGATATGAGAGGGTGCGACGGAACGTTATTCCAAAGGTCGGCCAGTCATCGCCGCCAGTTCGCGCATGACGAGGTCGGACGCCTGGCCCGTGATCGGCAGCTTGCGCTCGCGCTCGAATTTCTCGATGGCGGCCTGCGTCTCGACATCGACGAGCCCGCTCGCCTTGATCTGACCGTAGCCGTATTCGGCCAGTGCGCGCTGCAGCGCGATGACGCGCTTCGATGGCGGCGGCCGGCCGCTGACGCCATCAGCCCGGATCGGTATCGGACGTGCCCCGGGCGTTGCTGCGGTCGCTCCCTTCACCAGCTTGGCCGGCGCTCGCATGATGGCCTGCAGCAGTGCTTCGTTAGGCTCCGCGCTCGGCTTGAGCGCGGCCGCCTGTTCAAAGTCCCGGATTGCAGCGTCCGTCTTGGGGCCATACAGGCCATCCACAACACCATCGTAGTAGCCGCGGCGCGCCAATTCGCGCTGGATATCATTGATGATCTCACCCGGCGCACGCAGCGCGGACTTCGTCGGCGCCGAGGGATCTGCCGGCTCGATCGGCCGTGGACGCGGGACGGACGTGCTACCCGTTGCCATTGCCGGTTTCATCTGCCCGGTTTTGAACATCGGCGCCGGGTGCGAGCCGGACTGCATGAACAGCACGTTGATCAGGACCGTCATTGTGAGGAGGGCACCGAGGACCACGCCCGCGGCATCTCGCGCTCTCCAGCGGAGCCCGCTCAATACGCCTATCGCCTGACGGCCGTCGAGCAGCCCGCTCTTTTCTCGACTCGCGCGTGTCATGGCATTACGCATCCGGCGGTGCGAGCAACGTCGTTACCACGGCCAGCTGGCCACCGCTGGCGCCCGCGAACGTCGTCGCACTGTGTCGTGCCAACGCGCGTAACAAATGCGCCAAAATGATCCAGAATCGGACCCACGTTTTCGTACACGTCCGAAATTTTGGACGCGCTCCCCTTTTCGCCTGGCGGGATCGTGTCAGAGGCCGCTTAAGCGAACACTAAAGTCGCATCCGTGCAGCGATGCAGCGACCGGTGGTTCTCATTTCGCCAAGACCTCGGCGACGCATTCGTTAGCAAATGGTGAACGGTCTGTTGGTGCCACACGCTGGAAGCAAGGGTGACCGGAAACCGAATTTTGAGCTTGTCTTCAGAGCGCGGCCACAGTTGCTAACAATTTTAGGCAAATCCAGATCGTTCAAAATTTTCGAAAAACCGTGGCTGATTGCCGTCGAATGTGGACAAAAAGCGTCAGGCCGTACAAACCAGCGTTTCAATGCTTGCTGCTAGGATCGCCTGCAATGTGGCAATCACGGCCGAGGAACGAGCAAGTCAGAACATGCGATTCCTATTACGTATGGCCTTTTGGCTGACCATCATACTGGCTTTGCTGCCGAGCGGCGGCTCGCAGCCCGCGCCGAAAGTCAATGTGAGCGCCGTCGATGCGGTCTCGGCGGCGAAGGCCACCGTCAGCGACGTCCGCTCATTCTGCGAACGGCAGCCGGACGCCTGTACGGTCGGATCGCAAGCGGCTGTTGCGATCGGGAATCGCGCGCAGGCTGGAGCCAAGATGCTCTACGAATACCTGAATGAACGTCTCGGGTCCCACGACGCTCGCACGCCGCTCAACGCGGCTTCCGGTGAGGCCGTCCGGTTGCCTACCGCCCGCCCCTCGCAGCACACGCTTTCGCCATCTGATTTAGCGCCAGCCTGGCACGCCCCGCAGTCGCGCAAGGACGGGCCGGCGTAAGATTCCCTGGCTTCGAAGTCCCGCGGTGCATGCCAGCGAATTAGACCGCCCTCACAGAACGCGCCCGCAGCGTCCGACCAGATCGATATTTTTCGCCGGCGACCATTCGTTCGCTCTACCATCGCGCCTATATATCCGCTATGCCGCAAACCATGACTGCGAGCTCATCCGAGACGCTGGCAACGCTCGACGAGATCCTTGACAACTTTTCGTTGCTCGAGGAATGGGACGACCGTTACCGCTATGTCATCGAACTCGGGCGCGGTCTGATCCCTCTGCCGGACCGTGACCGCACCGCGGCGAATAAGGTCCAGGGCTGCGCGAGCCAGGTTTGGCTTGCAACCACCGTGCATCCGAATGGCGCGGGTGGACCAGTGCTCACCTTCTCCGGCGACAGCGATGCCCACATCGTGCGCGGACTGATCGCCATTTTGTTCGCAATTTTCTCCGGCAAGCGGGCCTGCGACATTCTTTCGGTGGATGCGATCGAGATTTTTGAGCGGCTTGGGCTGCGCGAGCATCTCACCCCGCAACGCTCGAACGGGTTCCGCTCCATGGTCGAGCGCATTCGTGCAGATGCTCGGGCGGCGGCAGCGTGAAGGCCGCCGCGCGCCCCTGAATTCTTAGTGAGCCATGGAACTGGCTCGGCATTTGCGTGTCATCTACCGGTGGCCTCAATCGAACCCCCCAAGGAACGAAAGAGGCTGCTAGGCCCCGGCGACAACCTCCCCGGGGCCTTCGATCTTCATCAACTACTTGCGCCGTCGCCGTTGCTGGCCCAGTCCCATTTGTTTGGCCAGGCGCGAACGAGCGGCGGCATAATTCGGCGCCACCATCGGATAATCCGGCGCCAATCCCCATTTCTCGCGATACTGCTCCGGAGTCATGTTGTATTGCGCGCGCAGGTGACGCTTGAGGGATTTGAATTTTTTGCCGTCCTCAAGACAGACGATATACTCCGGCGTGACCGACTTCTTGACCGGGATAGCGGCTTTCAATGGCTCCCTTGGCGCATCGCCGTGGGCGCTCAAAACTCGCGTCAAGGCCGCATGCACTTGACTGATCAGCGCGGGCAGATCCGAGGCAGGGACGGAATTCTTGCTGACGTAGGCCGACACGATTGAGGCCGTCAGCTCGATAAACCTCCCAGGTGAAGTGCTCTCGTTCATCGATTATTGTGCGTGCCGCGTTCGATTTGGAGATCGCACAGTAGTGCCCGCATTTTCTGTGTTGAACGTCGTTCTATTCTTGCACCCTGGGAAAGGCAAGAAATTAGCCGTCCGGCATTAAGCCAAGGTCAGCATTGGCAGTTACGAAGGATGTTCCAGCCAATCGAGCTGACATCACGCTCGCGTCTGCCGATTGGCGTCGGCCAGACACTCCTAACATTGCGGAGCAATCCAGAGCGCGGACGTCCGTAAGATGTGAAAGGACAGATCTTCTGCTTACGAGTTGGTTTCTATATGAGCGCGCAACTCGGCAATAGAGCCGAACTTGACCGTTCCGTGCGGCAACTTGGCCTCGATCGATCCGTCCGCGTAAAGGGTGTAGGCCATTCCGTCGACGACGCCGGACTTGAGGATTGCAGCTGCGTGGGTCTGCTCGCCGGACGCCTCCTGCGGCCGACGATCTTCAGCGGTTGCGGTGTGATCTGATTGATCTTGATCGCCCTTGAGCGCCGTCGAAGACTCGGTTTCGGGACGCTTGCCGGCCGCAGGCCACGCGGCATCGAAATTCTCCCGCTGGGACGCGGGACGCGTCGGCTTCGAACGGAACAGAAAATCGAGACGCGACGCCTTCAACGCTTCGACGGCCGCGCCACCGGCACGATCTTCGGGAGAGACTTTCGGTTCGGATGGCGCAGGTTCAAGAGTGCGTGGCCGATGCGTCTGAGGAAGGCTGGCGCCGCTGGGGGAGAGCGTAACCTCCTCCTCGTCGGCAACAATCGAAGGCTCGGCTGACTCCGCACGCGAAGCGTCAACCGCCGCGTGGGGTTCGACCGAACGAACCTGCGGCGCTTCGGATGTCGCCCGTGGGGAGGCAGCTTGAGCGGGACGGGTACCTGCCATGAGCCCTGGGGCGAGCGTAGCGGGGGCAGCGGCTGTTTGCGCGAGTTCGTCGGCGGAACGCGCCGCCGATCGAGCGATGGGCCGCGCGCGCATCGCCTCGCGGAGACGACCCAACTCGGCCACCACAGTCGCAAGTCCGATCAAGACCAAGCCGCCGGTGAAGGCGCTGACACCCGCGACGATGAGCGTCGTGCCCAGCGTGAACTCATTGATGGGAATGCCGAATCCGATCGCGGCGACGCCTGCTGCCGTAACCGCAATGCCCAATAGCGACAAGATCGTAGCCATGTTTGCGCCCCGCCCCGGCCCTGCCATGCTCAGCAGCAGCCATGGTGCTATGGTTATTGAGGAATTTTGGCCTCGTTGCACTCCAATCGCAATAACTAATGTGACGGCGCGGCCCCCAAATCCGATCTTAATTAATACCCGGAGATCAATTCACGCCGGTGGGAGGGTGTACGCCGACTGCGCTCAGTGCAAATACGGTCATTGACGGGCCGCCGACCCGTCGCCTGCCCTGGAACACGCCGATCCGTTGCCCCGCCGGCCGGTCCGGCCTAATGAGTAGCCCGGAACCGAGGCTGGCATGCACCCGTTACCCACAGAAGCCCCCCGTCTCGTCCCGACCGTTTGATCATTTGAGGAGCGATCCGATGTCTTTCACGCTGCCCGAACTTCCCTACAAATATGACGCGCTCGCCCCCTACATGTCGCGCGAAACGCTCGAATATCACCACGACAAGCACCACCTCGCCTACGTCAACAACGCCAATAACCTCATCAAAGGCAGCGAGTGGGAAGGAAAGTCGCTCGAAGATGTCGTGAAGGGCGCATTTGGAAAAAACGCCGGCTTGTTCAACAATGCCGGCCAGCATTACAACCACTTGCATTTTTGGCAGTGGATGAAGCCCAACGGCGGCGGCGACAAGCTTCCCGGCAACTTGGAAAAAAAGATCGTGGCCGATCTTGGTTCGGTCGCGAAGATGAAGGAGGAGTTTATTCAAGCCGGCGTCACCCAATTCGGCTCCGGCTGGGCTTGGTTAGCCGTCAAGGATGGCAAGATCACCGTCACCAAGACACCGAACGGCGAGAACCCGCTGGTGCACGGCGGCAAGCCGATCCTCGGCTGTGACGTGTGGGAGCATTCCTACTACATCGATTACCGCAACCGGCGGCCGGATTATCTCAAGGCGTTTGTCGACCATCTGGTAAATTGGGAATACGTGGCCAAGATGTATGATGCCGCCATGAAGTAGTTACCGGCCTCATCATCTGCGCGTCAGGGCATCGCCTCGATCGCCGCGCGGCGCCGCAACACAGGATCTGCGAAGGAGTATCGTTGGCAGACTCTGCGGCCATGGAATGCGCTGCGAGTGAGCGTCATAATCGGGCGACAGATCGCTGCCTGAGCGCCACCTGACTCCACCCGTGGTCCTCGCAACGCCCATATTCGCGCCGTCGCTCGAAAGCCCGACGCGGGCCCGCATTTTTGACCAGCTCGCCGCCGCGGTGCTTGGCGTTGTCGCCATCATCGCGCTGTTGACGTTTCGCGATTATGGGTTGAGCTGGGACGACTACGCTCATTCCGAATACGGCGACCTCCTGCTCCAGTTCTACGCCTCGGGGTTACGGGACCGGCGCGCGCTGTCGTGGGTGAACCTCTACTACTATGGCGGCGGTTTCGACCTGCTCGCCGCGTTTGTTGCCAAGTTTCTACCGTTCACGCTGTTTGAGACCCGCCGGCTGATAGGTGCGGTCGTCGGAGTTCTCGGGCTGTTCGTCACCTGGCGAATTGGCCGGCGCGTCGGCGGACCGGCAGCGGGGTTGCTCGCACTCGTCCTGCTCGCGACATGCCCGCTCTACTACGGCCACATGTTCATGAACCCGAAGGATTCCCCCTTCGCGGTCGCCATGGCGATTTTTCTGCTTGGTCTCGTGCGCTGCTTCGAAGAATATCCGCGTCCCTCGATCGCGACCGGCGCTGTCGTCGGCGCCGGATTTGGCCTGGCGTTCGGATCGCGCATCATGGGCGCGTTTGGAGCGATCGGCGCGCTGGCGGCGCTTGCCTTGATCGTCGCGCTCGAGTGGCGTGCGGGCGGACTCCGTTGGGCCGGCGCGCGGCTTGCACGTTTTGTCTTGGCGCTCGTGCCCGCTCTGGCACTGGCCTACGCTGTAATGGCGTTGATTTGGCCCTGGTCCGTCAGCGATCCGCTCAATCCGCTGCGGGCCGCCGAATACTTTTCGCGCTTTTTCGAAAAGCCGTGGCATGAGCTGTTCGACGGGCGCGTGATTTCCGTTCCGGACATGCCGCGGAGCTATGTGCCGACGCTGTTCGCGCTCAAGCTCCCGGCAATTTTCTCAATACTGGGGTTCGGCGGCGCCGCGGGAGCGCTGGTCGCCGCCTTTAGACACGGCCTGGCAGTGAACCGTCGCGCCATCTTGCTTGTGCTCGCGCTGGCCGCGCTCTTGCCGCTCGCGGTCACGGTCGCGCTGCGGCCCGCGATGTACAACGGTATCCGCCATTTCGTGTTCGTACTGCCGCCGCTCGCGGTGCTCGGCGGGGTTGCCGGCATCTCGCTCGTCGATGCCGCTGCGCGCACGTTCCGATTTGCGCGCATTGCCGCGGCCGCTCTCTTTTTCATCGGCGTGGTCATGCCTGTCGCCGAGATGGTGCGGCTACATCCCTATGAATATACCTATTTCAATGGACTATCCGGCGGCGTGGCGGGCGCGCGCAATCGCTATATGCTCGATTACTGGGGCCTCTCCTTGAAGCAAGCTTCGCACGCGCTGTTGGCGAGGCTCGCCCAACACCACGAGATTAAGCCGCGGGATCGCCGCTGGAAGATCGCGGTGTGCGGGCCGCATCGCTCGCCGCAGGTGGAGCTCGGTCCAGATTTCGAAACTACGTGGGATCCGTCGGGTGCCGACTTCGCGATGATGCTTGGAGAATTCTACTGCGCGAGGCTCGATGCTCCGCTGCTGCTCGATGTCGTGCGTGATGGCGTCCCCTATGCCCGCGTCTACGACATCCGCGGACGATCCATCCCGACCCTGCTCACCCGGCCTGGAGTTTGATGGCGCTCTGCGTCGTGGCTGCGCCGCCACTTGAGCTGAGCCGGCTGCTGGCGGCACGCGCACATTCTCAACCGGGCGATGACCATGCGCGCACAGACCTGCCGCGTTGACGGTGGCTTGGCGGGGTCGGTACTATCGAGAAAAAATCGACACGCTGGGGAGGATGAAAATGCGCGCCGGCTTTTTGCTTTTACTTGCCATCGTATTGATGCCGATCGGGTCCATGCAGACTGCACACGCGCAGGACAACGCTGTCTACGTGGTCAGCTACATCGACGTCGCGCCGGCGGCGCGTAGCGTGGCCACGAGCCTCTTGCGGCAGTTCGCGAATGCGAGCCGCAAGGACGAGGGCAACATCCGCTTCGACATCCTGCAGCGCACGGCCCCATCCAACCAGTTCGCGATCGTGGCAGTCTGGAAGGAGCAAAAGGCCTACGACGCACACGTCGCCGCCACCCACACCAAGGAATTTCGCGAGAAGATCAATCAACACCTCATCAGCGCGATAGACGATCGGGTCCACACGGGGATGGAGATCGCAGCGACGCCTGTCGGAAAAAATGCGCGCGGCGCGCTCGTCGTGATCACGCATGTGGATGTTCCACCGCCGAGGAAGGACGAGTGCATCGCGGCGCTCAAGACGTTGGTGGCGGACAGCCGCAAAGAAGCCGGCTCCGTGCGCTTCGACGTATTCCAGCAGGGCAACCGGCCGAATCATTTCTCGGTCGTCGAGATTTGGAAAAACCAGAGCGCGTACGAGGCACACATTACGGCAGAACCGACTAAAAAATTTCGCGATCAACTCACGCCCATGAGCGGCGCGCTCTATGACGAGCGGCTGTACAAGGCGATCTAGCAGCGACAGCGACTTTGACGGGTAAAAAATCGCCCCGCGCCGAGCATGGCCACGGGGCGACTGACCCGCTGCTCTAGATAACGTTAATGGGTCTTCCAGCGCGCCCTCGCCTCGGCGCCTGACTGTTTGAGATGGACGCTCTCGTCCACGTGATCGACCCACGCAAGCGGAATGAAATGGTGCTCACCGTCGGCGTCGGGATCGTCCTTGGTCAGCTTGACCTGGTCCCGACCTTCCAGACCGTCCACAGTGCCGACGTGCACGCCGTCCGAACCGAGGACTTCCATATGTTCCTTGATCATCGTCGGTGCGACCATGTGGTCCTCCATTGCTTTGCAAGATAACTCGTAGCAATGGTTGGCGGTTCCTCGCACAATGCCCGCGGTTCCCGCCGGTTTCACTCCGCCAGTGCAGCCAAGATCCGCGCCCAGCTGCGCGTGCCTTTGTGAAATGACGTCAGATCGAATTTTTCGTTCGGCGAATGTACGCGATCGTCGTCGAGGGCGAAGCCGACCAGGATGGTATCCATACCCAGGACGCGCTTGAAGTCGCTGACAATGGGGATCGAGCCGCCCTCGCCGATCGCCAGCGCCTTCTTGCCCCATTCGGCGGCGAGCGCCGCGCGCGTTCTCGTAAGCGCCGGATTGTCGAACGCAAGCTCGATGGCCGGCGCAGCCGCGAAGCTCTTGAACTCGACCTTGGCATCAGAAGGGAGACGCTCGCGCACGAAGCTGTGGAAGGCAGCGCGAATTTTTTGCGGGTCTTGTGCTCCTACCAGGCGGAAAGAAACCTTTGCCGTGGCCTGGGCCGGAATCACGGTTTTCGCCCCTTCGCCGGTGTAGCCGCCGATCACCCCGTTGATTTCAGCGGTCGGGCGCGTGGCGATCTGCTCGATCAGCAAGCGGTCTCTTTCACCCGCTGGCGCCTTCAGGCCGACCTCGGCGAGAAAATTCTCGGGCGTAAGGTCGAGCCCCTTGAGATCCGCCCTGATGTCGGACGGCAATTCCTTCACCCCATCGTAAAAGCCGGGAAGGGTGACACGGCCGTCGCCGTCGTGCAGGGCAGCGAGGATCCGCGCAAGCACGCGCAGCGGATTCTGCGCCGCACCACCGAATAAGCCGGAATGGAGATCACGGTCGGCGCAGGTGAGCCTGACCTCCTCGTACACGAGCCCGCGCAGCGACGTGGTCACCATCGGCGTCGTCGGATCCCACATACTGGTATCGCAGACCAGCGCCAAATCGACCTTGAGCTCGTCGGCATTATCCTTGACGAAGCCGAATAGGTGCTTCGAGCCGCACTCCTCCTCGCCCTCGATCATCATGGTGATGGGGAGCGGTAATTGGCCGGTGACGGCCGCAAACGCCCGACACGCCTCGACGAAAGTCATCACCTGGCCTTTGTCGTCGCAGGCTCCGCGCGCCACGATGATCTTGCGGCCGTCCGGCAGGGTCGCGATGCGCGGCGCAAACGGCGGAGCCTCCCAAAGATCGAGCGGATCGACCGGCTGCACATCGTAATGGCCGTAGAACA
>CBFGVM010000036.1:0-16969 GCA_965652015.1 uncultured Alphaproteobacteria bacterium | reverse complement strand
CGCCTGGTCTTCACCGAGGGCGACGACGAAGCGGCGCTCGCCGAGGGCGCGCGCGACGCCTATCTCAAGCGCAACCTGCGCTATTCGCAGCTCACGCCGATCTCCATGTTCGAGGAGAAGAACACCAAGTCGAACATGCCCGCGCAAGTCGAGATCTACGCCGAAGGCGTCGGCGAGAACGACGGCGCCTACAAATTCCTGTTCATCGCCAAGGGCGGCGGCTCCGCCAATAAATCGTTCCTGTTCCAGGCGACCCCTTCGATCCTCACCCATGACCGCATGCTCGCCTTCCTCAAGGAGAAGGTGCTCACGCTCGGCACCGCCGCGTGTCCGCCCTACCATCTCGCCATCGTCATCGGCGGCACGTCGGCCGAGCTGACCATGAAGACGGTGAAGCTCGCCTCCTGCCGTTATCTCGACGACCTTCCGACGCGCGGCTCCGAGGACGGCCACGCCTTCCGCGACCTCGAGATGGAACAAGAGGTGCATCGGCTCACGCACTCGCTCGGGGTGGGCGCCCAATTCGGCGGCAAATATTTCTGCCACGACGTGCGGGTGATCCGTCTGCCCCGCCACGGCGCCTCGCTGCCGATCGGGCTCGGCGTCTCGTGCGCGGCCGATCGCCAGGCGCTCGGCAAGATCACGCGCGAGGGCGTCTACCTCGAGGAGCTCGAGCGCAACCCGGCAAAATACCTGCCCGAGGTCGATGCGGAAAAACTCGGCGGCGAGGTCGTGCACATCGATCTGCGCCGGCCGATGAAGGAGATCCTCGCGCAGCTCTCCAAATATCCAATCAAGACGCGGCTCTCGCTTAGCGGACCTATGATCGTCGCGCGCGATCTCGCGCATTCGAAATTGCGCGAGCGGCTGGAACGAGGGGAGGGGCTGCCCGACTATTTCAAGAATCACCCGGTCTATTATGCCGGTCCCGCGAAGACGCCGCACGGCTACGCCTCGGGCGCGTTCGGTCCGACCACCGCCGGGCGGATGGATTCCTTCGTGCACGACTTCCAGGCCGCGGGGGGGTCGATGGTCATGCTGGCCAAGGGCAACCGCTCGCAGGCGGTGCGCGAAGCCTGCCGCAAGCACGGCGGCTTTTATCTTGCCTCGATCGGCGGCGCGGCGGCGAACCTCGCCGAGCACTGCATCAAGAAAGTCGAGACCGTCGAATATCCCGAGCTCGGCATGGAAGCGATCTGGAGGATCGAGGTGGAAAACTTTCCAGCCTTCATCGTGATCGACGACAAGGGCAACGATTTCTTCAAGGAATTGAATTTGGGGTAGTCGTCATTCCGGCCGAGCGAAGCGAGGGCCGGAATCCATATCCGCAGTCCGAGATTATGGATTCCGGGCTCGCCGCAACGCAGCCAAGCTTGCGCAGGCTGCGTACACTTGCCTGCGCCGCGGCGCCCCGGAATGACGCCCGGCGACGCAGCCGACTCAGATGACGACGTGATCGGTTTGTGCAAATCTTGGCGGAAGCTTCGTTAGTGAGGATCACCCGCATGGCATGGATCAAGGCAACCGACATCGCTTATGGCCGGATCAGGGTCCCTGACCTGGACGTGATGGAAGAGTTCCTCACGCGGTTCGGGATGGTGCGCGCCGATCGCACCAACACCGCGCTCTACATGCGCGGGACCGATCCTCCTCACCACATCCATGTCTCCGAGAAGGGCGAGCCGAAATTCATCGGCCTTGCCTACTACGCGGCGAGCGAGGACGACCTCAAGCGGATCGCGCGCGCTCCCGGCGCGTCAGGGATCGAGGCGATCGACGAGCCCGGCGGCGGCAGGCGGGTGCGGCTCACCGAACCCAATGGCTACCAGATCGAGGTCGTCCATGGCATCGCCACGCTGCCGCCGATTCCGACCAGGCGACAGAAGCTCAATACCGGGGAAGATCCGTTGTTGCGCGCGGGCGAGCTGATGCGGCTGCCCAAGGGTCCCTCGCACGTCAAGCGCATTGGCCACGGCGTGATGATGACGCCGAAATTCCGCGAGACCGTGGACTGGTTCCGCGAGACGCTGGGCTTCATCTGCTCGGACGACGTCTACGCCGGCGAGAAAGAAAACCTGATCGGCTCGTTCAATCGCTGCGACCGCGGCGACGCGTACGTCGACCATCACGTGTTCTTCTGCCTCAACCATCCCAAGACCGGGCTCAACCACCTTTCGTTCGAGGTCTCCGACATCGACGACGTCGCCATGGGCCACGACTACCTGGCGCAGTTCGGCAAATATGAACACATGTGGGGGATCGGCCGGCACGTGCTCGGCAGCCAAGTGTACGACTACTGGGCCGATCCGTGGGGGCACGTGCACGAGCATTGGGCCGACAGCGATCGGCTCAACCTGGCGAACGGCTCGAATCTGGTGCCGGCGGAAGAGGCGCTCGTCTCGCAATGGGGCGAGGCGCCGCCCAAGAAATTCATCGACCACGCGAGTCCGTAACAGCGCGACTTCCATCAGGCGGATATGGGAACTTTACGCTCGCGCACTCGCGCGGCGTGACAGCTCCGCCCATCGTCGGTATTGTGCCCGCGCCGGGGCTGAGGAGACAGCATGATCACCAGGAATGCCACCCGCGCCGCTGTGATCACCGCGGCGGCGATCGGCTTTGCCGCTGCGGCGGCGCAGGCCGACGAGTGCGAAGCGATGACAAAGAGCGTCAAGGTTCTGATCGACAAGTCCGATCCCGCCGCCAAGGGCGGCGACAATCCCGCTGCGCTGTGCGCGGCCTTCGCCGAGGGTCTCGGTCTGATCAAGTCGTTCCGCGTGGTCGTCGACGAATGTCTCGACGAAGGCGACAACCGTACGCAGACGCTCTCGGGCCTCGATCGCTCGATCCGGCAATTGCAGACCCAAGTCGACAAGAATTGCGAATAAGCCGGCCGTGCGACGGCAGTTGCGATCCTGCAGGCGACGGATCTTCAGGACATGAGAAAAAGGAAACGACAATGAAGTTATGGACGGCGGTGATCGCGGCTGCGCTGCTGCTAGCAGGCCCTGCGCGCGCCGATGAAGACTGCGACACGGTGGTCAAGGCGCTCGAGGACGTTCAACTGGTCGCCACCAAAACCCTCGACCAGACGATGGACGACATCAAAAAGGCGACCAGCGAGCCCGCCGACGACAAGAAGAGGGCTTCGGTCAAGAATGCTTTCTGCAGCGCGAGCGGGGAATATCTCGGCACCACGCGAGCGTTCCGCGCGGTGGCGGCCGAATGCCTGGAGGGCAACAAGCGGAGGGCATCGCTTTCGTCGCTCGACAAGTCGATCAAGGAAATGGAGACCGCGATCGCCAATACCTGCAAGTGATGGCGATCGGATTGAGTGACTTCGCCCTTTATCCGCTTTTCACGAGCAGCGCCGCGCCGCTCGCGATGAGCGCGCCCCCGACGAGCCGGCGGAACATAAGTTCGCCCAGCCCGGTATGGATGCGGTTGCCGATGAAGATGCCCACGAGCATCAGCGGCAGGGCAACGGCCGAGAGGATGAGAACGTCGCGGTCGTATTCTCCGACCGCCCAGTAGCCTGCGCCGCGGAGTATGACCACCGCCAACAGGATCGCGTTCATGGTGGCGCGGAACTGCTCCTTGCCCTTGCGCAGCGTGTCGAAATACATGGCGAAGAACACGCCGGCCATGGTGCCGAACGCGGTGCCGATGATGCCGCCGAATAGACCGGCCACGGGCGCCGCCACGCGCGTTGACACATTCCACCGTGGCAATGGACGGAACGTCGTCCAAAGCGAAAGGAGCCCGTAGAGCAGCACCAGAATTCCCAGCCCGCGCGCGAGTGCGGACGAGTCGAGCACTGTGAACAGGTAAACCCCTGCAACCACGCCGACCACGCAGGTGGGCACTATTTTCGCGATCTCGCGCCAAGCGACATGATGGCGATCGCGGCCGAACAGCGTCACGCTGGCGATGAGTCCGACCAGCGTCCACGCCGGGATCAACACCTTCATCGGGATGACGAGACCGAGCAGCGGCATCGCTGCGGCGGCGCCGAAACCGGTGGAGCCCCGCAGCGCATAGCAGGCGACCATCACGATGCAGCAATAGGCGATCTCGAGCGGCGACAGGAATTGGATGGGGGGCTCCGTGCAGCTACGAACGGCTGGGTGCAGCGCAGGCTACGCGCTTCGACCGGCTTGCAGCGACGTGCCGATGGCGCGATAAGATGGTTTCGCAATGATATTCAGCCTCCTGGGGTGTGACTATGCAACACGATGACAATGTTTCTCGAGGTGCGATCGCGGCTGCCGCCGCGGTCGCCGCGGGCGCTGCCGTACGGGCGCAGCCATCGCGCGCCAAGGGACCGCTCGTTTGGCTCGACATGGACCAGCAGGCGCTCGACGATGCCTACGATCAGATCGTCTACGCACCCAATCGCGAGCAGGTCGCGCAACGCCGCCTTGCCAACAGCGCGCGAGCACGCGCTGCCATCGGCGCGCCCGAGCGCGTCGCTTATGGGCGAACCGAAATCGAGCAGCTCGACATCTACCGCACCACGCGCGCGAACGCGCCGGTCAATATTTTCGTGCACGGCGGGGCCTGGCGCGTCAACCGTGCCGCCGACTACGCCTGCCTTGCCGAGCCATTCGTGCGCTCCGGCGCGCATTACGTCATCCTCGACTTCACCAATGTCGACGATGCCGGCGGCAGTCTCTTCCCGATGGTCGAGCAGGTGCGCCGCGCGGTGGCCTGGGTCTACAACAACGCCGTGCGTTTCGGCGGCGACCCGGCCCGGCTTTACCTCACCGCGCATTCCTCCGGCTCGCACATCGGCGGCTGCGTGGTGACGCATGATTGGCGCAAGGAGAACCTGCCGGTCGATATCCTCAAGGGCGCGATGCTCGGCAGCGGCATGTATGATCTCAAGCCGGTGCGGCTTTCGAAGCGCTCGAAATACGTGAAATTCACCGACGAGATGGAGGAGGCGTTGAGCGCGCAACGGCATCTCGACAAGCTCAACACGCCGCTCATCCTCGCGCACGGCACCTGCGAGACGCCCGAGTTCCAGCGCCAGACCCGCGACTTCTACGCGGCGGTGAAGGCGGCCGGCAAACCGGCCGAGCTCCTCGTCGGCGAGGGCTACAACCACTTCGAGATGCTGGAGACGCTGGCCAATCCTTACGGTTTGCTCGGCCGCGCGGTGCTGGCGCAGATGGGACTCCGCGCTGCGGCCTAACGGCGGTTCTCGATGTCCTCAGGCAGGAAAGCGCCGGGCGAGAAGG
The DNA here is from genome assembly GCA_965652015.1 of uncultured Alphaproteobacteria bacterium. Classification (GTDB taxonomy): domain Bacteria; phylum Pseudomonadota; class Alphaproteobacteria; order Rhizobiales; family Xanthobacteraceae; genus VAZQ01. The sequence continues at coordinate 11,726 of CBFGVM010000036.1, read as the reverse complement.
TCACGCGGCGCACGCTCATCGCCGCCACCGCCGTCCTCGGCGCAGGAGCACCGGCATTGGCGCAACGGCCGCCGCAACCGCCCCGCGTCAAGGGCCCGCTGGTTTGGCTCGATATGGACCAGCAGGACCTCGATGACGCCTATGACCAGCTCGTCTACGCCCCCAATCGCGACCACATCCTCAAGCGCTGCGCCCGCAACAGCGAACTCGCCCGCGAACGGCTCGGTGTGCCCAAGCGTTTCGCCTACGGGGGAACGGCGATCGAGGCGCTCGACGTGTTCACTGCCAGAGTCCCGAACGCTCCCGTGAGCGTCTTCGTTCATGGCGGCGCCTGGCGCACGGGCCTCGCTGTGAACTACGCATATGCGGCCGAGATGTTCGTCAATGCGGGCGCGCATCACGTCGTACTCGACTTCAACAACGTGGTGGAGACCAGCGGCGACCTGATGGTCATGGTCGAGCAAGTGCGCCGCGCCGTCGCTTGGGTCTACCGCAATGCCAAGAGCTTCGGCGGCGACCCCGAGCGGCTCTACGTCTGCGGTCACTCCTCCGGCGGGCATCTCACCGGCGTGCTGTTGACCACGGATTGGCAAAAGGATTTCGGCCTGCCGCCGAGCCTGATCAAGGGCGGCGTGTGCGGGAGTGGCCTGTTCGATCTCAAGCCGGTGCGCCTCTCCAAGCGATCGAGCTACGTGAAATTCACCGACGAGATCGAGGAGGCACTCAGCCCCCAGCGCCATATCGATCGTCTGGTGGCGCCGCTCGCGATGGTCTACGACACCTTAGAGACGCCCGAGTTCCAGCGTCAAAGCCGCGATTTTGCCGCCGCGGTCGAGGCCGCCGGCAAGCCGGTGTCGCTCGCGGTCATGGAAAGCTACAACCATTTCGAGGTGATGGAGCAGCTCGGCAATCCCTACAGCCTGTTCGGCCGCGCGGTATTGGCGCAGATGCGGCTCAGCGCCGCTCCATGAAACGGTCGTCCCCGCTGTCGCGGGGACGACCTTCTTACCCAAACCCGCTTCGCTATCCCGCTTCGCGGTAATGCTGCATGTCGGCGGCCCCCCTGCGGTGCCGGGGCACAGGCTTTGCCGCCGCGCTCTCGCGATTGAAGGTTTCGGCACAGCGCTGCCATCGCTCGGCCATCCGGTTCCACGTGGCCCTGCTTGCGGGGTCGCGCGTGAACTTGGCCATGCGCTGGCAGTCGGCGGCGTGCTTGAGAAATTCCTCCGATGGATTCATCGACGGTCCTCCTAATGGTCAGGCTGCCCACGTCCCATCCCAGAACCACTCCGCACACCGATGGGAAACCGTGGCACGCACCGACCCGCCCCCCGCCCCTATGTTCACAACCGGACTCAACGGACATCGGCGGGAAAGGTTCCGAGCAAGTCGGCGTTGCGGCCGGCCGGCCCGGCGAGCATGGTTAAGTTCCCATGAGATCGTCGGTGCGGTGATGAAACATGGCCAGAGCCTAGCGTCCCTCGGGGGAGCTAACCCAATGGGTGGTGAGGGAACATTTCCCGACACAGCCGGTAGGAGTGCTTGGAACGGCGGCGAGCGCCGAGGCGGCGTTTACGTCGATGCTGCGGTTTGGCACTGGCAGGGGCTCAAGTGGGCGCATCTGCTTGCCGATGACACCGATGAGTTGCATCGCTTCGCGGCACGACTCGGCATTCACCGCGCCTCATATCAGGGCCCGCCCCGGACCTCCGTCCCGCACTATGATCTTACCCTGTACGAGCGGCATCGCGCGGTCGCGCTCGGCGCGATTGCCTGCAGCCGCGAGGAGATCGTCGCTATCGTGCGCCGCACCCGCCGACGAATTGCGTGACGAAAGGCGCAGCGCTCACCGCATATTTGCCCAAGGGTCGAACTTCTGCTGGTCCCCCATCCTGTCGATCGCGGCTTTGTATGCTTGGTCCGTCTCGGCAGCTTTCTGCTTCTGTTCTGCGGTTTGTTCCGGTGCTCCGGAGTGCCTGCCTTTGCCCCGCCCCTGGGCATAAGCCGGCGCGATCAATACGGCGACCACCGCGAGAGTTGTGACGATGGTTCGCGTTGCAGTCCCTTTGCAACGTCGCACCCTCGGCGATGGTAGAAGCCGTTGTGGCGAAAAGTGGGACGCCCGCGTGTGAGAGAGCGCGGTTATAGCGCTAACAAATGGTAGCTGCCGCGGGGGCTATTTCGGGGCGCAAGCAACCACGACCTTGACCGCCACGCCTTGTCGCTGCGGCCGAAACGTTGCGCGGTTCTCCTCCTCGAAGACGAAGGTGCCGCCCGGGTTGATGGCGTAGGTGTTGAGAATGCGTTCGTTGGCCTCGCAGGCGACGGTGCAGGCCTGGCGGCATTCTCCGTCGACGAAGCGAATGACGGTTCCGCCCGGTCCCGCCGGGCCGGGAGGGCCCGCAGGCCCGGCCGGGCCGGGCGGCCCAGGTTCGCCCTTTTCGGCTTGGGGGGCGACCTTCTCCTCGCACGCCGCGAGCGCAAGCGGCGCCCACAGCACGGGAACGACGAACCAGCGAAGTCGCATGGAGCCTCCCTCGATATCCCGCGGATATCACATCACGAAATTAGGACAGCATTCGGGTCGCTGAAAGGGGGCGGCATACGCGGCATTGGCGCTCGTCGGCGGCCTGCCCCGACCGTGCGGCCTATGTGGATGGCTCTGCTTCCGCTGCAGCGGTGGTCAAACGCTCCGCCAACGAGCGCGCCACGTCCGGCGTCATCTGCACGCGCACGATGGGGCCCATGGGGCGGTGCCAATCATCGAGCAGGTGCAGCGTCACTTCTATATTGTCATTGAGCACGTGGGCGGTTGCCAGTTCCGCCGTACCGAGGTCGTGCGGCGGAGGTCCTCTGAATTCGGCGACCATGGGTGCTTCACGCCAAGTGATGTCAGATCATTACGGGACTCGATATGGGAAACGAGGCCGCCGGTGCGGCGGCCTCGCGCTTGTCGATCACCAACAGGGACGGCACCAGCAGCGCCAGCGGCCGCACACGCGGGTGAATCCCGGCCGGCAATAAGGTCCCCATCCCCGGCACGCCGCCGGTTCGACGGGGGTAAAATTCTGCGCAGCGCCGGCGATGTTGTTGGCCCCGCGCGAAGTTTGTGCGTCGGCCGTGAATGCCGCAGATCCTGCGAACGCCAGCGCGAGCGCGAGGGTGAGCGTGATTTTGCGCATCGAATTCTCCTTGAGTTTGCCGCGATGTGCCCCGCTTGCAGTGCTCGATACGAGCGCATCTTACCCGGCCGGCTCGTTTGGTCCACGCCGTGTGGGCGGTCGAGCCCGGGCGAAAAGCGCCGTCTGTGGATTTGCGTCGCGATCACACCAAGGCAGCGCGGGTGAGGGCGAGCGCGCGGGTCAAAGAGAGAAGCCCCGGCCGTGGTAGGTCCGGGGCTCTCGTGCAGAAGTGTCATCACGATTCTGGCGGATCGTGATTCGATAAGCTAATGCGATATGCGCGCTTTCGGCAACAGCCATGGGTGTGAAAATCATCTCATGTGACATTTATGCCGAAAGGGGTCCGGCGGTAACGCGCTCCGGCTGGCCACGAAGGCTGCAGGATCGCCAAAGGGTGCGGATTAGAAAGCTGTGGATGAGAACAGCACCTGGGCACTGGCCCGCTTGCGCGTCTGGCCATAGGATTTGCGCCGGCCGCGCTTTCTGGAGAACGCAAGTCATGGCACGTTTGATCATCTCCATCGTCTTTGTCGCCATGCTCGCCATGCTTGCCCTGCTCGCCGTCCCCTGGGGAGTCGCATGGGCGCAGGAGCGGGCCACGTGCTCGCAGGCGCGCGCCCACTGCGGCACCCAGCGAGTTTGTCAAAGGCGATTCGACAACTGCATGCAAACCGGCTGCTGGACGGTCGTGATGGTGAAACGGTGCGGGTACGAGAAGCGATGACGAGTTGGCCGCCGCGTCGGTCCGCGTCGCTGAGCTAATCGGCAATCGCAGAACGTGCCGCAAAGCCCGCCGGGCCGGGCTACTCGATGAGATGAGCCTCGCGCGCGGCATCACCGGCTTGTTGGCATGCCGCCGGCTCCGTGTCGGCGATGCCGCGTTTGATCACCCTGTTGCGTTGGGTGACGATCTCCCAGTACCAGCGACCATCTCCGCTGGGCATGACCCGAAATTCGATATCTGGTTGCGCGGTGTCCATGACCCGCCTCCCACGGTTCGTTTCGCCGGCTTCACAATGAGTTCCGCCGCACGCAAAGAAAGGCACGAAGCCCCGGACCGCCTCCGACCGGCGCTATTCCGGCCCCGGTCTGCATCGGCGTTCCGCATCGTCCGCACGCTTTTACGATGGCCCTTCGTCCCGCCCCTTGAGCTGGGGCCGTGAGCAGTTTTGCAGGCTTAGAACGTGCCAGTCCCCCGCCGGTTCCAAAGGCCAAACTTGCAATGTTACAAAGGGTTGGCCCTTGCGCGAGAGAACCTAGCCGGTAGGTCGGCCCGGAGCGCGTCCGCTCCCGGCATGGCGCGGCTCATCTCGACATCAGCATCACCGCGCGCTCGCACAGTCGCGCAGGATCGCGTTCGCCTTCTTTGGCCGCCAGGTGGATCATGAGTTTGGCCAGCGTGATCGCCGCCGGGTCTTTGCGGTCGCGGACACCGAGCTCACCCAGGGCGCGTTCGAACGCCTGTGTGAGAACCGCAATGTCCTCCGGCGTGAACCAGTGACCCCCTTCGAAAAGAGTGGTGCTGACGGGCAGCCCGAAGCGGTCGGCGCTCAACATGACGGCCTCAATCACCGAAGCCTTGTCGAACCCCTTATAGAGTTACCCGACTGCACCTTTATGTCCGATGCCTAACCCGTTCGGTGAATGTCGCGCCAAACGGGCCGGCAGGGCTCGGGGCAAGATGCGAAGAAGAAGCCGCCAACCCATTCGGGCCAATCACGGACCGCTATTTCCAGCCGGCCTGCCGTTCGCAATCTCGCCGGGCGCGAGGGTTGGCCTTCTCCCACTGGGTAATCGAGCGGGTTTCGTTGTCGTCCATCTTTTCGTTCATGCAAACACAGTACGCGCGAATAATCGCGGGTGTGCCGCCGGGCTCGTCGCGGTTGTCTCGGATGCACTCATTGATCCACTTGAGGTCGTCGGCGTTCATCTGCTGGGCGAGTGCAGTATTGGACGAGATCAGAGCCGCACATAGGGCGCAGAACATCGCTAGGCGATTCATCGCGTTTCTCTCCAGGTGGACCTCTCGGAAGCCGACGCGGTGACCATACTGCACTGCACCAAATCCAGCCACAGCGGGTTAGCTCGGATCGTACCGCCCTGTGGATACCGGCCGGACCCGGCCACGCCCCCTCCTGTGGGGTACTGACCCAAGAGGGCCAGTCCCCCCCGCTTGAACGATACAGATGAACAGGATTGCCGCTGACTATGAGAAGTCGGCGAGACGCGCTGGAAGACGGCGGCTCGCGCCAGGCAAAATTTTAAGTGACACCATCGGAGGCCGCCTCAGTTGGCGGCCTCGTCCTTGGGAGCGCTTCCGCCGACGCTTCACGGAGATAGCTAATCGGCTTCAAGCCGCCGCGTATAACTTTCGCCTGATCTACAAGGTATCGGACCCATCAAGGTTGAGGCCGCCAACTGAGGCGGCCTCCTCCAGCTTCGTGACAGTGGCGCAACTACGCGTAAACATACCACAAGGCCGTGCCCGCAATGACAACCAATCCTATAGCCACTCCCATTATTTTCATGGTGGTGTCGAATGCGGCATCCTCAGTGTCGGTAACGTGATGATCGTCTCGTATCGTCATCGGAACCTCCCATTGAGGCCGTGGTCGTGGGCCGCCATAGGCCGCCCTATACAACCAAAGTCGTAGTCGTTGGGTTCCAGTAACAAAGGGACACTGGCACCGGCCAGGGCCCTCTCCTGTGGGGGTACGGTCCGAATTAGGACAACGGCGACAGGAACTTAGGAGGAGAATGCTGAGGCCGCCAACTGAGGCGGCCTATTCTTTCTTGTCGTCGTCCTTGGGCTGGATTTGCTGCTGCTGCTGGCTTTGGCCGCTGACGTACTCTTGGTCGGCCAATCCGTCCCATTCACGGGACATGTCGATCAAGGTTCTTCGCGCCCCAGTCGGAACCGCACCCGCAAGCGTCAAGCACGCTCGCGCGTTTCGCCGATAGTGATCCGCCGAGGTGGCCATAGGCGGCGGTACCACATTCGCTGTGTGCGGTCTGCGCGACACCCGACTCCAAATTAGGACAGTCGGAAATTCAAATTAGGACAAAGGGCTCGGAATTAGGACATTACTCTCCCTGTGGAAAAAGAACATATTGCGAACAGAGAACAAATCATGTACATTGCTCCTTCGCTGGCCGTTCGTTGTCGGTCGTCCGAATCCGGTCCTATAAGGAGTGGGAGCAATGAGCACCGCATTACGTCTCGTCGAAGGTTCGTCCATGGATAAATCGAAGGCCCTTGATGCCGCGCTCTCCCAGATCGAGCGCACCTTCGGCAAGGGCTCGATCATGCGGCTCGGCAAGAACGACAAATCGATGGACGTGGAGACCGTCTCCACCGGCTCGCTCGGGCTCGACATTGCGCTCGGCATCGGCGGCTTGCCGCGCGGCCGCGTGGTCGAAATCTACGGGCCGGAATCCTCGGGCAAAACCACGCTCGCGCTGCACTGCCTGGCGGAAGCGCAGAAGAAGGGCGGCATCTGCGCCTTCATCGATGCCGAGCACGCGCTCGATCCGATCTATGCGCGCAAGCTCGGCGTCAATGTCGATGATCTCCTGATCTCCCAGCCCGACGCCGGCGAGCAGGCGCTCGAAATCGCCGACACGCTGGTGCGCTCGGGCGCGGTCGACGTGCTGGTCATCGATTCGGTCGCCGCGCTCGTTCCGCGCGCCGAGCTCGAAGGCGAGATGGGCGACAGCCAGCCCGGCCTGCAGGCGCGCTTGATGAGCCAGGCGCTGCGCAAGCTCACCGCCTCGATCAACCGCTCCAACACCATGGTGATCTTCATCAATCAGATCCGCATGAAGATCGGCGTGATGTACGGCTCGCCCGAGACCACCACCGGCGGGCATGCGCTCAAGTTCTACGCCTCGGTGCGCCTCGACATCCGCAGAATCGGCGCGATCAAGGAGCGCGACGAGGTGGTCGGTAACCAAACTCGCGTCAAGGTCGTCAAGAACAAGCTCGCGCCACCGTTCAAACAGGTGGAGTTCGACATCATGTACGGCGAAGGCGTGTCGAAGAGCGGCGAGCTGATCGATCTCGGCGTGAAGGCGGGCGTCGTCGAAAAATCGGGCACCTGGTTCTCCTATGACAGCCAGCGCATCGGCCAGGGGCGCGAAAACGCCAAGGCGTTCCTCAAGGCCAATCCCGACATCGCCGCCAAGATCGAGACCGCGATCCGGCAGAACGCCGGTCTCATTGCCGAACGAATCCTTGCCGGCGAGGAGGGCGAGAACGAGGACGCGGCCGAGTAAGGGAGCTCCCCGACCGTCATTGCCGGCACCGGCAATCCCTCCCTTTGCGAAAAGTTGCGTCAGTCTCGCGAAACGGATGGACCCGCGGGTTAGTCCCCGCGGGTGACGGGCGGGAGTGGTGTTCGCCCTCACGCTGAGGAGCCGCGCCTTAAGCGCGTTCACGCGCGTCTTCGACGCACTCGCTTCGCTCGTTGCTCAGGACGAGGGCGGGTCCATTACCGTGCCAAGCGCTTGCGCGCTTCGGCAATCACCCGCGGCAGCGCGTCCTCGTTCGCCGGCGCCATCAGGTGGACCCCCGCAACGCCGGGGATCGTGGCCAATTCTTCGATCAGCTCGACGGCGATGCGCTCGCCCTCGGCCGCGGGATCGGTGGTGTGCTCCAGCCGCTCGATATGGATCTCAGGGATGATCGTCCCGTAGAGGCGTTGCTGCATCCAGCGCGCCGAGCGCGCCGACCGCAGCGGCGCAACGCCGATCAGGAGAAATACGCCGCGCGTTGGCGCGTGCTCGAGGAGGCGCGCGGCGTAGCGGCGCACGACGCCTGCATCCATGCAGAACTGGGTCTGCACGAATTCGGCGCCGGCGGCGAGCTTGGCCGCGAGCTTGTCGGGGCGCCAGGCCGGCGGCGGGTCGATCGGCACGTCGGCGGCGCCGAGGAAGAATGCCGCGCGGCCTAAAACCTTGCGCCCGGAGGGAAGCTCGCCCTTGTCGCGCAGCTCGCGCGCCATCGCGGTGAGCGTGACAGAATCGACGTCGAACACCGGCTTGGTCTGCGGCTGGTCGCCCGCCTTCGGGTCGTCGCCGGTGAGACAGAGAATGTTGTACACGCCACAGGCGGCGGCACCCATGAGGTCGGCCTGCAGCGCCAGGCGGTTGCGATCGCGGCAGGTGAATTGGAGGATCGGCTCGATGCCCGCGCGCGTAAGCAGCGACGCCGCAATCGGCGCGGAGAGGTGCGCGCGGGCGCCGGCCCCGTCGGTGATGTTGACCGCGTCGGCGAGCCCTACCAGGGGATTTGCCTTACGCAGCAGATCGTCCGCGACGCACGACACCGGCGGGGTGATCTCGGCGGTGATGGCGAATTGCCCGGCGCGCAGCAGCCTCTCGAGACGCGAAGCGGGCTGCCGTGGGGTCATTGTCTTGTCCGGGGTGTTGAGCGCAGGCGCGGCACGGTGTGCGGTGGAAGAAGCCGCTTATATAAGCGATAGGCGCAGCACGAGTAAGGCAATCTCCGGAGTAGGGGAGAAGAGGCCGGCTTCCTGGACAGGGGATGGACGCGCCGTTAAAAGCACCGGCAACCTGCCGGGGCAGCGAAACGAAATCAAGCGCGGCCATCGCGCCTGCGAGGCGGGAACGGATGGCAGCCTGGTAGACGGATCCAGTAATGAGCGGCGTCAACGAGATCAGGTCGAGGTTCCTCGACTATTTTGCCGAGAACGACCACCAGGTGGTGCCGTCGTCTCCGCTCGTGCCGCGCAACGATCCGACCTTGATGTTCACCAATGCCGGCATGGTGCAGTTCAAGAACGTCTTCACCGGCCTCGAGAAGCGTCCCTATACGCGCGCGGTCACCGCGCAGAAATGCGTGCGCGCCGGCGGCAAGCACAACGACCTCGACAACGTCGGGTATACCGCGCGCCATCACACCTTCTTCGAGATGCTCGGCAATTTCTCCTTCGGCGATTACTTCAAGGATCGCGCCATCGACCTGGCTTGGAATCTCGTCACCAAGGAGTTCGGCCTGCCGGTCGATCGCCTGCTGGTCACCGTTTTCTCCGAGGACGACCAGGCCTTCGATTTGTGGAAAAAGATCGCGGGGCTGCCCGAGAACAAGATCGTGCGCATCGCCGGCTCGGACAATTTCTGGCAGATGGGCGAACTCGGCCCCTGCGGTCCCTGCTCGGAAATCTTCTACGACCATGGGCCGCAGATCCCGGGCGGTCCGCCGGGCTCGTCCGAGGCCGAGGGCGACCGCTTCATCGAGATCTGGAACCTGGTGTTCATGCAGTTCGAGCAGCTGCCCGGCGGCAAGCGCGTCGACCTGCCGAAGCCGTCGATCGACACCGGCATGGGCCTCGAGCGCATGGCCGCGGTGCTGCAAGGTACCTATGACAACTACAAGATCGACTTGTTCGGCGCGCTCATTTCCCACGTCGCCGATCTGACCGGCGTCGAGCCGGAAGGGGAGCGCGCTGTGTCGCACCGCGTGATCGCCGACCATCTGCGCGCGTCCTCGTTCCTTATCGCGGACGGTGTGCTGCCATCGAACGAGGGCCGCGGCTACGTGCTCCGTCGCATCATGCGCCGCGCCATGCGGCATGCGCAGCTCCTCGGCGCGGACGAGCCGGTGATGTGGCGCCTTGTCCCCACGCTGGTGCGCGAGATGGGCCAGGCTTATCCCGAGCTCTCGCGCGCCGAGCCGCTGATCACCGAGACGCTCAAGCTCGAAGAGACGCGGTTTCGCACGACGCTCGCGCGGGGGCTTACGCTGCTCGAGGAAGGGAGCAAGGGACTCGCGCGCGGCGCCAAATTTTCCGGTGAAGCCGCTTTCACCCTCTACGATACCTACGGATTCCCCCTCGATCTGACCCAGGATGCGCTCAAGCCGCGCGGGATCGCGGTGGATACCGACAGCTTCAACGCGGCCATGGAGCGCCAGCGCGAGAAGGCGCGCGCGTCGTGGGCAGGATCGGGCGAGGCGGCTACCGAAGCGCTGTGGTTTCCGATCAAGGAGCGTGTCGGCGCCACCGAGTTCCTCGGCTACGAGACCGAAACCGCCGAGGGCGTCGTCGCAGCGCTGGTCAAGGACGGCAAGGAGGTCGAGGCCTTGCGCGCCGGCGAGAGCGGCGCGGTCGTGCTCAACCAGACGCCGTTCTATGGCGAAGCAGGCGGGCAGGTCGGCGACACCGGCGCCATGCATGGCGACGGCGTGCGCTTTTCCGTCACCGACACCCAGCGCAAGGCAGGCGACCTGCTCGTGCATCCCGGGAAGGTGGAAAAAGGCACGCTCAAAGTCGGTGCCGCGCTCACCCTCGCGGTCGATCATTCCCGGCGCAGCGCCATCCGCCGCAACCACTCGGCGACGCACATTCTGCACGAGGCGTTGCGCCAGGTGCTCGGCGATCACGTCGCGCAGAAGGGCTCGCTGGTCGCGCCCGACCGGTTGCGCTTCGACTTCTCGCATCCCAAGCCGATGACGGCAGAGGAGATCGAGCGGGTCGAGGACATCGCCAACGAGGTCGTGCTGCAGAACTCGCCGGTGACCACGCGGCTGATGGCGGTCGATGAAGCGATTGCGTCAGGCGCGCGGGCGCTGTTCGGCGAGAAATACGGCGACGAGGTCCGGGTCGTGGCCATGGGGGAGGGCGGCGGCAACACCATGGGCTGGTCGGTCGAACTCTGCGGCGGCACGCACGTCACGCGCACCGGCGACATCGGCCTCATCGCCGCGCTCGGCGACAGCGCGGTCGCCGCCGGCGTGCGCCGCATCGAGGCGCTCACCGGCACCACGGCGCGCAAGCACGCGCGGCATTTGGGCGAGCTGGCCAAGGCCGCATCTGCGGAGCTCAAGGCGCCGCTCGAGGAGGTGCCGCAACGTCTCGCGCAAGCGCTTGATGAGCGGCGCCGCCTCGAACGCGAACTCTCGGATGCGAAGAAGAAGCTCGCCATGGGTGGCGGCAGCGCCCAAGGCGCCGACGGCGTGCGCGTCGTCGGCGATGTGAAGCTTCTGGCGCGCGCGGTCGCAGGCATCGACCTCAAGGACCTGCGCAGCCTCGCCGACGAAGGCAAGAAACGACTCGGCTCGGGCGTCGTCGCCATCGTCGGCGTCACCGAGGAAGGCAAGGCCGGCGTCGTGGTCGGGGTCACCGAGGATCTCACGTCGCGCTTCTCCGCAATCGATCTCGTGCGCAAAGGGGCCGAGGTGCTCGGCGGCAAGGGCGGCGGCGGGCGCGCGGACATGGCGCAGGCCGGCGGCCCCGACGGCTCCAAGGCCGAAGCCGCGCTCAAAGCCATCGAAGGCGCGCTCGGCGAAAGCTGACCGGCTCAGTGCAAGACCAAGCGTAGGGTGGGCAAAGGCGCGCTATTGGTGTTGCCGCGTGGGCAAAATCGCGCACGCGCCGTGCCCTTGCGTCGACGCAACGGCAGGCGACTTTGCCACCCTACGCCTTCTGCTCCGCTCCACCTCTGCTACACGTCACGATCATTTCTTCAGAAACACGTAATCCGTGGTGTAGGGAGCGCTATGGAACGCGCCGGCGCGATCGCAGG
>CBFGVM010000035.1:0-16992 GCA_965652015.1 uncultured Alphaproteobacteria bacterium | reverse complement strand
GAAAGGTATTCCGACGCGATCATGTAGAAGGCGGTGCCGAAGAAAGGGCCAATCAGGGAATGAACGCCACCGACCACGGCCCATACAACAGCCTTGCCGGAGTAGGTCCAATTGAAGAATTCGAGGTCGGTGTAGCGCGCAACGAGCGCATAAAGCGCGCCGGCAAGCCCGGCGAAGGCGGTTGCCGCAACGAACATGAGAAACCGCAGGCGGTTCACATTGAGACCGATGAGAGACGAGCGCGTTTCGTTATCCCTCACCGCGCGCAGCGCCTTGCCAAACGGCGAATTGACGATGAGCCAAGCAGCCGAGACCGCCACAGCGACGAGCGCGAGCGTGAAGTAGTAGCTGACGAACTCGCTTCGGAAGCTCAACGAAGTGAATCCGAGTGGGACCTCCGGTACGAAGGTCATTGCGCGCGTCACATAGGGCCCGGCAACCCACCGGTAGTGACCGGAGGCGAGCACGGTGTGAACCAGCACCGAGATGATGACTGTGACGATCAGGAAATGATGCTGCCGCGCACGTGTGGCGAGAAAGCCGGTCGGAATCGCAAACAGCACGGCGGCGAGGATAGCCGCAGCAATGGCGCCCCAGGTATTGAGCTGCAAATAGTAGGTCGCAAAATTGAAGCCCCAGCAGCCCATGCCGAAGAAGACGGCCTGGGCGAAGGACAGCATGCCACCGACGCCGTAGACGATCGCGAAGGACAGCGCAAACAGTCCCCAAACCAGGATTTCCGCTGCGAATATCCGCTGATAATTGGGAATGAACCAGGGCAGAACGATCAATCCGCCGGCCAGCAAGAGATAGCCGGCGGCGGCCGAGGCCCGCGCCTGGCGATCTTTTTCCTGCGTAAGGTTCATCGCCCCGCCTTGGCGAACAGGCCCTGCGGCCGCAACAGCAGCACGATGCTCATCAGCAACAAGGAAACGATGCGCGCGGTGGTCGGCGCCGCAAAGCTCGTGATGACCCCCTCCATGACGGCGAGCAGAACCGCGGCTGCTGCCGTGCCGGGAAGGTTGCCGAGCCCGCCGATGATGACCGCGATGAAGCAGAGGGGAAGCACGTCGAGGCCGAGGCGAAACTCGACCGAGGTAATGGGCGCGGCAACGACGCCGCCGAGCATAGCCATGGCGGTGCCGAGTGCGAACGTCATGACGAACACGCGATTGGCCGGCACGCCCATGGCGGTCGCCATCTCCCTGTCCTGGCGCACCGCGCGCATCCAGGTACCGAACTTGGTGTGGTGCAGGAAGAGGAAAAACCCGGCTATGGCGAGCACGGCGATGCCAGCGGCAAAGAGACGGTAGACCTCATACCTCAGATTGAGCACGGGGATCGTCAGGCCGATCGGATCGAGAATGCGCTTGGGCGTGGCACCGAATGTCGCACGCACGCCTTCCTGAAGGATGAGTGAGAGCCCGAACGCTGCGACGATGGAGAGCGCCGGCGAATCCTCTATCGGCCGCAGAATGCCACGTTCGATCACTGCGCCGAGAAGCAGGCCGAGGATGGGAACGATGAGAAAGGCCACCCAATAATTGCCGGTGGCGGTCACGATCACCCAAGCGAGCACCGTCCCCACCATGAAGAAATCCCCATGGGCGACGTTGATGATGTCGAGAAGGCCGAAGATGATCGAAAGACCGAGCGCGATGAGCGCGACGATGAGCCCGAAGACCAGCCCATTCATCGCCAGGATCAGCAGCAAGTCCACGGCTCACCCCCAACGCGACATGCTCGATGAGATGCAACGCGTATCGACCAGCGTCGGCTCGTTGTACGACGCTTCATGGCGCGCGGCTAGTAAGCGTTGCTCACTTGTGAGCGCATGGCCTAATCTGCTTGCTGTCTCTTGATCCCGTTCTCCTCCGCCAGACATCGGCCCGCTGCCGGCCAATCCCACCCACGGAGTCGCAATGTCCAAGCCGAAAATCCTGATCTTTGCCCCGCGCGAGGAGCCGCTGGAGACCGTCAATGCGCTCGAGGGCATGGGCTGCGAGCTCGTTTTCGGAGACCGCGCCTGGCAATTGCCCCGCACGGCGCACGAAGATGCACTGGTCGACGCTGCGCGGGATGCGGTTGCGCTCATGGGCACGTCCATGCGCCACACGCCCATCAGCCGGCGCGTCATGCAGGCTTCGCAGCGGCTGCGCATCGTAGCGAAATATACCGTCGGCGTTGATGACATTGACACGGAGGCTGCGACCGAGCTCGGCATCATGGTGTGTCACGCGCCAACCGAGTCCAACTGCTTCGGCGTCGCGGAAACCACCATCGCCTTCATGCTGTCGCTGTTGAAGAAGCTCGCCGAGCGCGACGCCGACGTGCGCGCGGGCAAATGGCGCACCGCCGACAACTTCGCCTATTACGTCGGCAGCCGCGCCTCGGACGGTTTTCCCGGCCAGACCATCGGCCTCGTCGGCCTCGGGCGCATCGGAACGCGAGTCGCCCAGCTGCTGGCGCCTTGGCGCACGCGGATCATCGCCTACGACCCTTACGTGGCGCCCGCGCACTTCCTCACCCACGGCGTCACGGCGGTCGATTACCACACGCTGCTGCGGGAGTCGGACGTCGTGTCGTTCCACGTCGTGCTCACGCGGGAGACGCGCTACATGTTCGGCGAAGCCGAGCTCAAGCTGATGAAGCCGAGCGCCATCGTGCTCAATACTGCTCGCGGCAAGGTCATCGACGAAAGCGCGCTCGGCCGCGCCATCGCGGAGGGACGCATCCGCGGCGCTGCCATCGATGCGTTCGAGGAGGAGCCGCTGCCGACGGACTCGCCCCTGCGCAAGCTCGGCGACCGCGTGCTGCTCTCGCCCCACTCCGCCTCCTATACCGAGGGCGGCGAGCTGCGGCAGGGCGTGGCCTGGGCCACGCGCTCGGTCATGACCGCGCTCCAGGGCGGCATTCCCGACAATGTCTACAATCGCGAGGTCATTCCGCGGTGGAAGGAACGCTTTGGCGGCGCCAGCGCTACCTCGCCTTAACGACCAATCGGCCGATTTTTCGGACTCGAATCGGCAGCGGATTTTCACGCTGGCCAGCGCCACCGAATTGTGAAATTTCGATGAAAAAACAGTGCGTTAAGCCATGCGTTTTGCGCATGGCTGGGGCGCGACAGGGCATCTGATGCAATGCACCATGGAACCTTATTTTACAGCCAACTGGAGATAAATGAGATGGCCCGGATTGGCCGGGCAGAAAGGTGATCACAATGTTGGTCGCAATCCTCAACTTCCTCCGCGCTTGGAGGCGCTACAACGCGAGCCTGAAGGAGCTCTCTCAGCTCGGCGACCGCGAATTGGCCGATATCGGGATCAGCCGATCGGACATTCCGCGCATCGCATGGGAAAGCGCCGACCGCGGAAATTAAGGAAAAACGCCCGCTTCGGCGGGCTTTTTTCTTTCGGGTCTCGGTCGCATTCGCTTCTGCGTTCCCCAAGAGGGCCGGTCAGACTGCCATTATCGAGCTTGCACGTGCGATCCGCCGCGCCGGCTTGTCTGCGCGACGTCGCAGCGGCAGCGTTTGCTCCTCGGGGATTGTCGGGCTCAGGTGGCGCGAATACCTTCGCCCCATGGCGCACGAGCGCTTTCCAGCAGTGCACGTGATCGGCGGCGGACTCGCCGGATCCGAGGCGGCTTGGCAGATCGCCGCAAGCGGCCTTCCCGTCGTGCTGCACGAGATGCGCCCGCTGCGCACGACCGCGGCCCACAAGAGTGCCGCGCTCGCGGAACTCGTCTGCTCGAATTCATTCCGTTCCGACGACAAGGAACTCAATGCCGTCGGGCTCCTGCACGAGGAAATGCGCCGGCTGGGCTCGCTGATCATGCGCACCGCCGACGCCAATCAGGTTCCGGCCGGAACGGCGTTGGCCGTCGACCGCGAGGGTTTTGCCGCGGCCGTGACTGCGGCACTTGCCGCGCAGTCCCTGATCGAGATTCGCCGCGAAGAAATCGCGGGATTGCCGCCCGCCGATTGGGACAGCGTCATCATCGCCACGGGGCCTCTGACCTCGCCCGCCCTCGCCGACGCCATCGCGAAGCGCACAGGAGAAGATGCGCTCGCCTTCTTCGATGCCATCGCCCCGATCGTCCACCGCGACACCATCGACATGTCGCGCGCCTGGCTCCAGTCGCGCTACGACAAAGCGGGTCCGGGCGGCTCGGACGCCGCTTACATCAATTGTCCGCTCACGCGCGAACAATATGAGGCGTTCGTCGACGCCTTGCTCGCGGGAGACAAAGTCGCCTTCCACGACTGGGAGACGCCGTATTTCGACGGCTGCCTGCCGATCGAGGTGATGGCGGAGCGCGGCCGCGACACCTTGCGCCACGGTCCGATGAAGCCGTTCGGCCTCACCAATCCGCATGCGCCTGGCATAAAGGCTTATGCCGTCATCCAACTGCGCCAGGACAATCGCCTCGGCACGCTCTTCAACATGGTGGGCTTCCAAACCAAGCTCAAACACGGCGAGCAGACGCGGATCTTTCGGACCATTCCAGGTCTCGAGCGGGCCGAGTTCGCCCGCCTCGGCGGCCTTCATCGCAACACGTTCCTCAACGCGCCAAAGCTGCTCGATGGCGCGTTGCGGCTTAGAGCCGAGCCACGACTGCGCTTTGCCGGCCAGATCACCGGCTGCGAGGGTTACGTGGAATCCGCCGCCATCGGGCTCATCGCCGGTCGCTTCGCCGCTGCTGAGCGGCTCGGCCGCTTCCTCATGCCGCCGCCGCCGACCACCGCCCATGGCGCGCTGCTCGCCCACATCACCGGCGGCCACATGGAAGCCGGCGCGCAACCGGCCAACGCGCGCTCATACCAGCCGATGAACGTCAATTTCGGCCTCTTTCCCCCGCTCGCGCACGCACCCAAGGGCGAAAGCGGCGAGCGGCTGCGCGGCAGCGAGAAGGCGCTCGCCAAAAAGCGCGCGCTCACTCGCCGTGCCCTTGCCGACCTCGCGCGCTGGATCAGCGGCGATGATCGCGCCGTGGCCGCGGAATAGATGCGATGAGCTTGCCGCCCGAGCTCGAGGGCCGCTGGACGAGCCGCCTCGTGCTCAAACGCGACGCGTTCTCGACCGTGGAGCGCGGTCGCTTTGTCACCTCTGCGGGCGAGGTCGAAGCGGTGCTGCGCCGGATCGACCAGGTGCCATGGTGGAGCTTCGCTATCGCCCATCACCTGTTCGCGCGCGAACGCAAGGCGCTCGCGATCGCCGGCCAGCTGGGCGTCGCGCCGCCGCTGCTCTTTGCCGGACGGCGTGTACTCGTGCGCGGCTGGATCGATGGGATTGCCCTGCAGATTGCCAAACCGCACGGGGACCGCGCGTATTTTCATTCCGCGCAGACGGCGCTGCGCAAGCTGCATCGGGCCGGAATTTGCCACAACGATCTCTCGAAGCAGCAGAACTGGTTGCGGGGCAGCGACGGCCGCGCCTATCTGACCGATTTCCAGCTCGCCAGCTGTTTCCCGCGGCGGGGACATCTGTTCCGGATCCTCGCCTACGAGGATTTGCGGCACCTCATCAAACACAAGCACCGCTATGTGCGGCACGCCCTCACCGCCACAGAATGGCGTCTTCGCCGCCGCAAGAGCGGGATCACGCGATCATGGATGGCGACGGGCAAGCAGATTTATAATTGGATCGTGCACGGTGTGTTTCGCCTTCCCGATGTCGAGGGCGGCGGTGCTCGTCTTGTCCACGACGCTCCCCGCATTGCCGCGTGTCTCAAGCACCACCCGCAGGTGCGCGATGTCGCCATCGTCAGCTTCTACGATCGCGGCGCAAAAAACAGCCTGTACGCGTTCGTCGAGGCGGAACCGGGGCTGTCGGAGCCGCTGATGCGTGATTTCATCGCGCACTCGGTTGCCGATGCGGAACCGCCGGAATGCATCCAGCTGGTCGACGGTCTGCCGCGGGAGCGCACCGGCGAAATCCGCCTTGAGCTGTTGCAGCTCGTGGCCTCCAATCAGCTCGACCAGATCGATGGCCTGCTGGCGGAAGACACCGAACGGGCAATCATGAGTGCCATCATCGCGCAGCGTCGCAACCTCGCCGATCGGTTCTAGTCGAACATCCGCCGCGCCCGCCGTGCCGCGCGCCAAAGAATCAACTGCCGTCGCCACGCTGCGATCTCGATGGGCGTGAACGGATCGTAACCGCGCCGCTCCATGCGGGCGAGCGTCGGTCCCGCGAGCGCGACCGGCAGCAGCGCGGGCATGACAGCGGGCGGAGGGGCTGCGATCAGTTGCTTCGCCGCCTGGAGATGGCGGCGGGCGTGTACACGTAACTCGGCCAATGCTTCATGCAGTTGCGGTGTTGCCTGCCTACCGAGCACCTGCTCGCGGGTGGCTCCGTGCCGCGCCAGGATTTCGAGAGGAAGGAAAATTTGGCCGCGCGCGGCGTGGATCGGAAACGCCGCAAGCAGTCCGGCAAATGCATGCGCCAGGCCGGCATGATGGCTCAGCATGCGGATATCTGGCTCCTCGCCAGCCGCGAGGATTTGCGCCGCGAGCGCGATCAGGCTCGTGGAGACGCCCTCCGCATAGGCCTCGAGATCTGCCAACGTCGCCATTGGTTCGTCGTAGAGGTCGAACCTGCGCGCCTCGATAAGGGCCGTTAACCGCTCCGGCGGCAGCTGATAGCGTGCCATGGTTGCGAGCAACGCCGCCGCGACCGGATGGGCCGCGACCTCCCCCCGGCCCTCGCCGCTCAGCGCATCGCTCCACCATTGCAGCCGGATCTCTCCCGCGACCGTCTCGTGAGCGGCCTCGCGGATACGGGCGATTTCCAAATTGAACGCGTAGAGCGCAAACAGCGCGGGCCGCTGCTCGGCGGGAGCAAACAAGGTGGCGAGAAAACGGTCCTTATCCGCGAGCCGAACGAGCCCCTCGCAATGGGCAAATGCATCCTGCATCGGGTTGCGGTTGCGGCCAGGGCTACGGCCTGGCGGTCGATGTCTCCTCTTTCCCTGCCCCGTCCTGAGCTTCCATGCGCGTTGTCCCGACGCCGAGATAGATCAGGATGGGCGCGGCGATGAACACCGAGGTGTAGGTCCCGACCAGCACGACACCGAAGATCATGGTCGCCACGAAGCTGTGGATGGCATGGCCGCCGAAGAGAAGCAGCGCGAGCAGCGCGAGCGTCACCGTCACGTGGGTGATGATCGAGCGCGACAGCGTCGAGTTGACCGAGATGTTGAGCAGGTCCGGCATGGACATGCGCTTGTATCGGCGCAGCATCTCGCGGATACGGTCGTAGATGACCACGGTATCGTTGAGCGAGTAGCCGAGAATGGTGAGCAGCGCCGCGATACTCGACAGATCGAAGTCGATCTGGGTCAATGACATGTAGCCGATCGTCAGCACCAGATCATGCACATTGGCGATCATGGCGCCGAGCGAGAACTGCCATTCGAAGCGGAACCAGAGATAGATCAGGATGGCAAAGATCGCGAGCCCAAGCCCGATCGTGCTCATGGCCAGCAGTTCCGACGAGACCCGCGGCCCCACCACCTCGACTCGGCGATAGTCGACCTCGTCGCCCAAAGCCTGCCGCACCTTATTGATGGCGGCCTGCTGAGCCTCTTCACCGCCGGGCTGCTGGGCGACGCGGATCAGCACGTCGGTGGGGCCACCGAATTCCTGCAGCTGCACCTCGCCGAGGCCCAGCCCGCTCAGCGCTGTGCGCATCTTGGCAAGATCGGCCGATCCGCTCTTCGACTGCACCTCGATCAGCGTGCCGCCGACAAAGTCGATGCCGAAATTCAGCCCGTGAAAGAAGTACAGCAGGATGGCAATGATGGAGAGGACCGCGGAGATCGGGAAGCTGATGCGCCGGAAGCGCATGAAGTCGAACTTGGTGTCGTCGGGGACGATCCGCAGCAGCGGGAGTTTCGGATGCAGGCGCACGTTTGATCGGCCTATGAAATCGCCAGCTGCCGCGGACGTGCCCACCTCACCCACCAGGCCACGATCAGCCGCGTCAGGGTGAAGGCGGTAAAGACGGTCGTTATGATGCCGATGCCGAGCGTCACGGCAAAGCCGCGCACCGGGCCGCTGCCGAAGAAGAACAGTACCGCCGCCGCGATGAAGGTCGTGATGTTCGAATCAAGGATGGTCGCGAGCGCTCGCGTGAATCCGGCATCGATGGCGGTAATGGGCGTGCGCCCGGTGCGAACCTCCTCGCGGATGCGCTCGTAGATGAGCACGTTGCTGTCCACCGCAATTCCGATCGTGAGCACGATGCCGATGATGCCGGGCAAGGTGAGCGTGGCATTGAGCAGCGACAAGACCCCGAAGATCATTCCCACGTTGATGGCAACAGCGACGCTGGCGAACACGCCGAACAACCCGTAGGTCACCACCATGAAGAGAATGACCAAGGCGCCGCCGAAATAGGACGCCTGCTTGCCCTTCTCGATCGAATCCTGCCCGAGCCCCGCCCCCACCACGCGTTGCTCGATGACGGTGAGCTTGGCGGGCAGCGCGCCCGCGCGCAGAAGAATGGCGAGATTGTTCGCCGACTCCACCGTGAAATTGCCGGAAATCTGGCCGCTGCCGCCCAGGATGGGCTCGCGAATGACGGGAGCGGAAATGACTTCGTCATCGAGAACGATCGCAAACGGCCGGCCGACGTTCTCCTGCGTGACCTGCGCAAATTTGCGGGCGCCGGAGGTGTTGAACTTGAACGTGACGATCGGCTCGCTGGTGCGCTGGTCGAAGCCGGGCTGCGCGTCGGTGAGCTCCTCGCCGGAGACGATCACCCGTTTCTCCAGAAGATAGGGCTGCCGGTTCTCGGCCTTGGAACCGTAGACAATCTCCGCCTCCGGAGGGGGGCGCCCCTGCAGCGCCTGCTCGATCGGAACCGATGTGTCGACGAGGCGGAACGTCAGCTTGGCGGTCTTGCCGAGAATCTCGAGCAGCTGCTGCGGATCGCCGAGACCCGGCACCTGCACCAGGATGCGATCGTTTCCCTGGCGCTGGATCGACGGCTCGACGAGCCCGAGTTGATTGACGCGCTTGCCGATGATCTCAACCGATTGGTCGACGACCTGCCGGACACGCTCGAGCAGCGCGGGCTCCGTGGGGCTCAGCCGCACCACCCCGCCGCCGACGTTCTCGATATCGATCGAACGTGCCCCGGTGCTGCCGAGGAAGCCGCCGAGCGGCTGCGAGAGCTCGCGAAGCTTCGCCACTCCTTGCTGCAGATCGCTCTCGCGAATGACGACTTCGACCGCATTGCCGCGGATGACGGGAGCACGGGTGAGCCCGATGCGGGCCTCGCGCAAGACACGCCGGACATCATCCTGCAGCGCCAGCAGCTTCTGCCGGCGCACGTCGTTGACATCGACCTCGAGCAGGATATGCGAGCCGCCTTGCAGGTCGAGACCAAGCACAATGTGGCGCTGCGCCCATGCCGGCCAGCGCTTGACCATGTTTTCCGGGAAGAGATTGGGGACGGCGAACAGGCAGCAGATCAGCGCCGTGAGCAGGATCGCTGTTGCCTTCCACTTCGAGATATAGAGCATGGCTCGTCCCGGTTGACGCGGCGGCCGATCTTAGCTGGATCCTTCGTCCTTGACCGGCTCGCCCTTGGCGCGCACGCCCGACACCATCGCGCGCACCTGTCGCACTCGCACGCCGTCGGCGATCTCGACCTCGATCTGATCGTCGTCGACGACCTTGGTGACCTTGCCGACGAGTCCTCCGGACGTAATGACGGTATCGCCGCGGCGCAAGTTCTTGATCAGTTCCTGGTGCTCCTTCGCGCGCTTTTGCTGCGGCCGCAGGATCAGAAAATACATGATCACGAAGATCAGAACGAAGGGCAGCAACTGCACCCACAAACCGTCGCCGCCGAGCGGGCTCGCTTGGGCAAAAGCGGGCGTCACGAACATCTCTTTGTCCCTTGCTTGCGGTCTACCGTGCTGCTGTCGCCGCGCCGCGCGGCGCCGTTACAGTCAATCGGGCAACGAAATCGGCGCGGACTATAGCGGGCATCGGCCCAATTGCAACGCTGGTTTGCCGTGAGAAACGGGTCGATTCGGTCGTTCGGCATGGCGATCTTGCAGGTCCGCCGGGGCCCCGGTAAGGGTGCGGCGGCGCACGATTGCATCCCATGGCCAAACGCGTCCAAAAGCCCCCGTCTTCCTCGCGCCAACGCGTAAGCGCGCAAGCCCTCACTTCGGAGGCCACGTTCGAGCGCATCGCCCGCGCGCTCGAGCGGCTGGCGCCCGGCACGCCCGAGACGCCCCACTTTGCCGCCGCCGAGGCGTTCTCCTGGCACCCGGACGAACGGCGGCTCATGCCTGTGGCAAACGTCAATCGCGTCGAGATGTCGCTGCTCAAAGGCATCGACCGCATGCGCGACATGCTCCTCGAGAACACGGAACGCTTCGCGCGCGGGCTGCCGGCCAACAATGCGCTGCTGTGGGGCGCGCGCGGCATGGGCAAATCGTCGCTGGTCAAGGCCGTGCATGCAGCGGTTAATGTCGCGCACGCGCCGCGCAAAGGAGGCGATGGACCGCTCAAGCTGATTGAGATCCACCGTGAGGATATCGAAAGCTTGCCCGAGTTGATGGCGCTGATGCGCGGAGCGCCCTACCGCTTCATCGTGTTCTGCGACGACCTTTCGTTCGAAGCCGAGGACACGAGCTACAAGTCGCTCAAGGCCATGCTCGAAGGCGGCATCGAAGGTCGGCCCGACAATGTCGTCTTCTACGCCACGTCGAACCGGCGCCACCTGATGGCGCGCGACATGATGGAGAACGAGCGCTCGACCGCGATCAATCCCGGCGAGGCCGTGGAGGAGAAGGTGTCGCTATCCGATCGCTTCGGGCTGTGGCTCGGCTTCCACCGCTGCAGTCAGGATGAATTCTTGGCGATGGTGGATGGTTACGTCGCTCATTACCGCATCGCGCATCCGCGCGATAAGACCCATCGCGAGGCGCTCGAATGGGCGACCACCCGCGGCGCGCGATCGGGGCGCGTCGCCTGGCAATACGTGCAGGATCTCGCGGGCCGGCTTGGGGTGAAGCTTCAGGACAAGGGACGCAGGGCAGCCAACAAATAGGGCTTGCGTCCGTCAGGCCCCGTTCAAGAAACGCGTTGGATCGAGCGGGGAGGATCCCTTGCGTATCTCGAAATGGAGCTGTGGCGTGTTGACGTTGCCGGTCTGGCCGGAGCGCGCGATCACCTGACCGCGTTTGACCTGGTCGCCGCGCTTGACCAGGAGCTCCTTGGCATGCGCGTAAGCGGTGACGTAGCCGTTCGGATGGCGCACCAGAACCAGGTTGCCGTAACCCTTGAGCTCGTTGCCGGCGTAGGCCACGACTCCGTCTTCGGCGGCTTTGACCGGTGTATTCTCCGGCAGCGCGATGTTGATGCCGTCGTTCTGCTGGCCGTTGGGCGTGGCCCCGTAGCCCGCAATCACGCGGCCATTGGCCGGCCAGCGGAACTTGGGTACCGCACCGTTGCCTTCCGCGAGCTTTGTCGCTTCCTTGTCCAGTGCATCCGCCGGCGCCATGACGGCCGCGGTTTGCACGGGCTCGGGCTCCTTCGGCGCGGCCGACGCCACCACCGTCTTTTGCTGAGCGGGTGCTGCCGGCGCGCTGGTTTTGACCTCCGAGGTTTGAGCTGCCGGAATGATCACGCGATCGCCGACATTGAGGGTGGCCGTCGGCTGAATGTTGTTGGCCTTGGCAATCTCGTTGATCGACTTGTGATAGCGATACGAGATTTTGCCGAGCGTGTCGCCGGCCGCAACGACATGAACACCGGAATTGGGGGTAGCATGGACTGCAGCAGCTGGCGCAGGTGTGGCGGGCCGCGGCGCTGGCGCGGTTGCAACTCGCGTCGACGTGTAGCGCGGGATGACCAATCGCTGGCCGGGATGAAGCGTTGCGGGCGCGGCGATGTTGTTGGCTTGCATGATGACGGATGCCGGTACGCCATAGCGGCGCGCGATCGTATCGACGCTGTCGCCCGCCGTGACGGTGACCGCCGTGCCACCGTCCCAGCTCCAATTGCCGGACGGCTTGCGCAGCACCGATCCAGTGGATTCGCCGGCACGCGAGCTGTTCGAGGCCACGGTCTTTCGCGCGGCGGCGGGAGGCGCAGCGGTGGCTGGCCCCGACTGCGACTGCGGGGCCTGCGCGATTTGCGGTTGCTGCATCGAAGCGTCGGGACGGCTGATGGAAGCAAACGGATTGTCATTGAAACGAGATGTGTCCGCGCTGCAGGCGGCAACGCCGGCGCCTATGAGCGCCAGCACGGCTGCTCGCGGAAACAGCCGCGAGCGTAACATCTCGGCAACGCGCGACATCGCACCCCACTCGTACGCAACACGCGTTCCGAGTTAATACGTCGCGGGTTAATACGACTTTAAGGGATGACGGCGCCTTAAGCCTGCGCCGCGCGACCAAACCGTTACAATTCTTGCGCCTTTCCCGGCAAAAGCGGCACGAACCGCACTCCGATCAGATCCTCCTGCTTAATCCCTTGTTCACCCTTTGTGAGTTTCACCAGCTGCTGCGGGCCGGCGTGCGGCCCGAGCGGCAGCACCATCACGCCACCGTCGGCAAGCTCGCCGACGAGCGCATCGGGAATAGTCTCGGCGGCCGCGGTGACCATGATGCGGTCGTAGGGTGCCCGCTCCGGCGCACCGGAAAGACCATCTCCCACCAATACCTCGACGTTATCGTAGCCCAGCGCCGCCAGCCGGCGGCGCGCCGTTTCCGCGAGCGTTCGATACCGCTCGACGCTGATCACTTCGCGCGCGAGGCGCGAGAGAACGGCGGCCTGGTAGCCCGAACCGGTGCCCACTTCGAGCACGCGATGGCTTGCCTGCACGCCGAGCTGCTCGGTCATGAAGGCAACCACATAAGGCTGGCTGATGGTCTGCCCGCATGCGATCGGCAGCGCCTGGTCCGCATAGGCCTTGTCCACGAACGAGCTTTCGACGAAATGCTCGCGCGGCACTTCGTCCATGGCCCGCAGCACCGCCGGGTCACCGATGCCGCGCTTGCGCAGGCCGAGCAGGAACTGCATGCGGCCGACATTGTCGTCGCCGGGCGATTGCTTGGGCACGCCGAGCCTCCGTTGCCGACTTTAGCTCAAAACCGGCGCTCGGCGAGACCACACCGAAAGCGGTGGTAATCCAATCCGTTGGCGCCGCACCCGTGTGCAACGCCTGCGCCCGGCCGAGAGGGCCGAGAAAGGTGCCTCAACTTCGCCTTGACGGTCTGCTCCCCTGTCCGCTGCGTGCCCGATGGAAAACCGGAGACGAGATGACCGCTGCCACGCAAGTCGGTCCGGGACCCAAGCGGATCCTCGTCGTCGAAGACGAGCTGATGATCCGCATGCTGCTCGAGGACATGCTGGGCGAGCTCGGTTACACGGTCGCCGCCGAGGCCGGGCGCATCGACGAGGCGCTGCAGGCGGCGAAGACCGCGGACTTCGATCTTGCGATCCTCGATGTCAATCTCGAGGGTGAGCCGGTGTTGCCGGTGGCCGACGTGCTGGCGGCGCGCGGCCGGCCATTTGTCTTTGCCACCGGCTACGGCGAGCGCGGCCTGCCCGAGGCCTACCGCGACCGGCCGACGCTGAAAAAGCCATTTCAGATGGACGGGCTCAAGCAACTGCTGCAAAGCGCGCTGGCGGGCAACGATTGATGCGCGTGTCCCGGATGCGGTGCAGCGCGAGCGCGTGGCCAGATTTAAGGGCGGCCGTGGGAGAGAGCGCGCTAAGCGGTGCACCGCTGATCCGGGACCTTCCCAAACTCCGAATCCGTAACGGTCCCGGGTCTGCAGCGCACCACTTCGTGCTGCGCTGCGCCCGGGACACGAAACGCATCAATCGAACAGCTCCGCCAGCCGCGTCATGAACGGCTCATCGGGCATGTCGAGCCGCAGCGGCGTGGCCGCGATGCGATTGTCGGCGAGCGCAGAAATGTCGCTGCCATCGGCCGGCGGCTGACCGCGCATGCGCACGTAGGCGATCCAGTAATAGGCGTTGCCGCGGCCGTCCTGGCGTTGATCGATCTGCAGCCGCTCCTGCCGGTTGCGGCCCTGGGTCGTCACGGCCACGCCCTTGACGTCGGCGGGCGCGCAATCCGGGAAGTTGATGTTGATGAGCACGTCACGGGGAATGCCGGCGGCGAGCACGCGGCGGATGATGTCGGGCCCAAACCGAACGGCGGTCTCCCAATGGGGCGGCTCGCCGCTGCGCGACCGATAGGCCTGCGACAATGCGAGGGAGGGTATCCCGAGGATCGTGCCCTCCACCGCGCCGGCCACCGTGCCGGAATAGATCACATCCTCGCCGGCGTTGCGGCCGCGGTTGACGCCGGCCAGCACCAGGTTGGGCGGGCGATCCTTGATCACGTGCCGCGCGCCCATGATGACGCAGTCCGTGGGCGTTCCTTTCACTGCGAAGCGGCGCTCGCCGATCTCGCGCAGACGCAGCGGATCGTTAAGCGAGAGCGAGTGTGAGACGCCGGACTGATCGAATTCCGGCGCGATCACCCAGACGTCATCGGACAGCGCGCGGCCAATCTCGGCACAAACGTCGAGCCCCTCGGAGTGGATGCCGTCATCGTTGGTGATGAGGATGCGCATGGCTTCGGACGGCGGCGCACGCCGCATGGAAGACGGCGCCTGCTCCGTTCGCGCCTCGACCGTTCGCTCTCGCTTGTCCTCCGTCATCGGTCCTTGCCCGGGCGCTCAATAGTCTTCAGGCCACCCATGTAATTCTGCAACACATCCGGGATCGCGATCGAGCCGCCCTGCTGCTGATAGGTCTCCATGACTGCAATGAGCGCGCGGCCGACGGCGACGCCGGAACCGTTCAGCGTATGCACGTGCCGCACTTGGCGGCCAGCTACCGCGCGATAGCGCGCGTCCATGCGCCGGGCCTGAAACTCGCCGCAGAGCGAGCAAGAGGAAATCTCGCGGTACATGTTCTGTCCGGGCAGCCACACCTCGATGTCATAGGTCTTCTGCGCGGCAAAGCCCATGTCGCCGGTACATAAAGTAACCACCCGGTAGTGCAGATCGAGCCGCCGCAAGACCTCTTCGGCGCAGGCGAGCATCCGCTCGAGCTCATCCCTGCTCTGCTCCGGCGTGGTGATCGAGACGAGCTCGACCTTGTCGAACTGATGCTGGCGGATCATGCCGCGCGTATCCTTGCCGGCCGCGCCCGCCTCGGCGCGGAAACACGGTGTACCGGCGGTGAAGCGCAGGGGCAGCGCATCCTCGTCAACGATGGATTCGCGGACGAGATTAGTGAGCGGCACCTCGGCAGTGGGGATGAGCCAGAGCCGATCCTTCCGAGTTGGGAAACTCAAAGGGGTCAGCTTGTCCTCAAGTTCAAACGAGCCCGGTTTGACTTTGGCGGCCCTATACTCCGCCTCAAGCTGCTCCAGCTGTTGTTTCTCATCGGCAAGCCGAACCACCGCAAACTGATCCTCTGCAAACTTCGGCAATTGCGCCGTGCCGAACATCACATCATCGCGTACCAAGAGCGGCGGCGCGACTTCAGTGTAGCCATGCTCGGTGGTGTGCACATCGAGCATGAATTGTGCCAGCGCGCGCTCGAGCCGCGCGAGGCCACTTTTCAACACCACGAAGCGGGCGCCGGAAAGCTTGGCCGCGGTCTCGAAATCCATCTGCCCCAGCGCTTCGCCGAGATCGAAATGCTGCTGCGACGCAAAGCCGTAATTGTGCTTGGCACCGAAGCGGTGGTGCTCGACGTTGTCGCTCGCGCCCTTCCCATCCGGTACTTCGTCAAGCGGCAGGTTCGGAATCTGCGCGAGCGCGCTATCGAGCTCTTTCGAGATTTGTTTTTCTTCGGCCTCAAGCGCTGGGATTTCCTCTTTCAAGCGCGCGACCTCGGCCATGAGTGCCTGCGCCGCCGCTTCCTCGTTGCTCTTCTTCGCCGCGCCGATCTCCCGCGAGGCGGCGTTGCGGCGGGCGAGCGCGGCCTCCGCCTTCTGGATGGCAGCGCGCCGGCGCTCATCGATCGCGAGTAGATGGTCCGCTTCGGGTGGCAATCCGCGCCGCGCCAATCCGCGGTCGAATTCCTCCTTATGCTCACGAATCCATTTGATATCGTGCATGGTCTTTCGCGGTCATGCCCCGCCCCAGCGAGGCATCCAGGAAACGCCGATGTTGCTTAGGAGACCTCGTGCCTGATTCCAAGGCCCGTGAATACTAGATGGCCCGCATGCGCGGGGAATCGACCCGTCGAGGACCGCATGCTCTGTTATTCCGCCGGCTTGGTGGCGGCGTTGGCGGCGTCCTTGGCTTTGTCGGCGGCCGCCTTCTTCTCCACCCAGCGCACCGACCAGATCGAGCCCCAGTAGAGCAGTATCAGCGGCCCAGCGAGCGCGAGCTGGCTGAGCACGTCGGGTGGTGTGAGCACGGCCGCGATCACGAAAGCGCCGACGATGAAGTAGCGCATCTTCTCCTTGAGTTGCTGGGAGGTGATGATGCCGACTCGCCCGAGCAGCGTCAGAATGACCGGCAACTGGAAGGCGATGCCGAAGGCGAAGATGAGCTTCATCATCAAGGTCAGATAATCTTCGACCTTGGGCAGCAGCTCGATCGTGGCCTGCCCCTCGCCCCCCATTTGTTGCATGCTCAGCGAAAATTGCGCCAGCATCGGCCACACCAGGAAGTAGACGACAAGGGCGCCGAGCAGAAAGAAGATCGGCGTCGCGACGAGGTAAGGCAGGAACGCCTGTTTTTCGTTGCGGTAGAGGCCGGGCGCCACGAACATGTAGATCTGCGTCGCCACGACCGGAAACGATATGAACGCCGCGCCGAACATCGCGAGCTTGAGCTGCACGACGAAATATTCGAGCAGGCCGGTATAGATGAACTTGGAATTTTCCGGGCCCGCAACCCACACGTAGGGCCAGGTCAGCACGTTATAAATCGTCTTGGCGAAGAAGAAGCAGCCGACGAAGGCGATGGCGAAGGCGATCAGCG
>CBFGVM010000034.1:0-17231 GCA_965652015.1 uncultured Alphaproteobacteria bacterium | reverse complement strand
CGAAGGAGGTTTGCGACGAACTGGAACGGTGGTTCGTCGAGCCCGCTTGCGACGGTTTCGTGGTTTCCGCAACGCACGTTCCCGGCGCTTACGAGGATTTCGTTCGCTTCGTGGTGCCCGAGCTGCAGCGGCGCGGGTTGTTCCGCACGGACTATACCGGCAGGACGTTGCGCGAGAATTTGGGCTTGCCCGTCCCGCCGGTGGCGGCGTGGCGTGGGACCGGTGCAAAATTGCAGGGGTGGAGTTGATTAATCGGCGATACCACCTTGTCCCGGGATTCGTGCTATCCCTGCTTGGGCTCTAATCTGGAGATTCCGGCAGCTTTTCGAACGCATCCTCGAGATCGACCGTGACCGGAATCTTGTCGTCTAAGGCTCCAGGCGCTTTCCACGTCGTGGCGACGAGGGTGTGCGGTCCGACAAAGCGGAAATCCGACGAAATCGTTGGCTTCTGCTCGATCATGTCGCTGAATTCGGCGATGCGCTTCTTCTGGCGACTGTACACCATCATCGGAAATGACCAGGGCGAATGACCACCCGACGACGCCATGCTGTAGACGAAGAATTGCGAGTCGGGCGACCATTTTGCGTTGACCACATAGTACCCGTTGGTCCCGCGCGGCGACGAATAGTCCTTCGATGTCACTGTCTCGCCCTTGCTGGTGCGTATCACGACGCGGTTTTCCATATCCGGCGTGGCATAGAGGCTGACGTCGACCGCAAGCACGAGCGCGCGCAGTGCGCCGTCGGGCGATGCGTAAATCATGGGCCTCACGTTGCTGCAGCTGGATTCCGGTCGCGGCGTCGGCAGCAATTTGTGTCCGCTGCAGACCACCTCGGCCACCGCGGATGCCGGAAACGGTGTCATCGGCGACACGGCTGCGATTGAGACCGACAGCAACATCGGGACTGCCTTTTGGAAGCGCATGATCTTGCTCCGGAGCAGCAATGCCAAGCCGACGAGGGAAAGATGCCTTCGCCGCTCGCGCGTGCTATCTAGACTGTCAACGTCGCCACGCGCTGAAACCACTGCCATATCACCGGCCGCCTTGCCATCATGATCTGGTTCGGGAGCGATACGAGGACCATCCGCGTCGATGGGCATCGCTGACTTCTCGCCCCGCATTCGCCTCGGCGATGTCGAGCTTGCCTACCGCATCACCGGCCGCGGCAAGCCGCTGATCCTCCTGCATGGGTTGGCGTGCGGACAGCGCATGTGGTTTCACCAGCGACGGAAATTGTCCGAGCGCCACACGGTCATCACTTACGACCAACGCGGCCATGGTGAGAGCGATGCGCCCGATGACGCCACGCGATATTCCGGCGGCCATCTTGCCCGCGATCTCACAGGCATCATCGATGCGCTCAACTACGACAAGATTGCGGTTGTCGGCTTTTCGATGGGAGGAGGCGCGGCTCTTGCACTTGCGGCCGCAAGACCGAATCTGATCAGCCATCTGGTCCTCGCTGACGTCGGATCGGGTGCGGACGATGCTTGGCGCCTCGACTGGCTGGCACGGCGTTGGGTCGAGTTTGCAGAACGAACCGGCTGGGATGAACTACTTCCGGACATGCTGCGAAGCGAGTTTTTCAAGTCCTATGCGAACCGCCGTCCGCTGTTTCGTCGCCATATGGCAGGTCTAATTCGCGCAACACCGCTCGTGGGATTGCGACATACGCTCTCGAAGGTACTCGGGCAGCGGAGATCGCTTTTCCGCATGCGCCACGCGCTGCAAGCGGTGAAGGTCCCCACGCTCGTCATGTTGGGCCAGCACGATTACATCTGCCGGAACGCCGCCCGGCTCTTGTCAGAGAGTATCCCCGGCGCCGTCCTTCACCGAATCGAGGGAGCCGGACATATGTCCCCTTTGGAGCGGCCGGATCAATTCAGCGACACGCTGGCAGCGTTCTTGGCCCGCGACTGAAGATCGAGTCCGCCCATGCGCTGCGCTGGTGCGGCGGCCAGCATCAGGGAATGTGCCTCATGGACCATCCATCTCTCGCCGTCTTTACACCGGCGGAGCGGCGCCTGATCCGACGTCTGCGCACTCCGATCCTGGTGCAGCACTTTTTCAACCGCCTGCCATACAACACCGAATCCGCCCGCGAAACGCTCAGAAGCTTTCGTCAGGTTCTGCGGCACCGCACGGCGCACTGCCTCGAGGCCGCGCTGGCGGCTGCCTGCATCCTGGAGCAGCACGGATTTCCGCCGCTGGTCATGAGCCTGAAATCGATCGATTACCTCGATCACGTCATCTTCGTTTATCGCGAAGGCGGCCGTTGGGGCTCTGTGGCGCGCTCGCGGGATCCGGGCTTGCATGGGCGAAAGCCGGTATTCCGTTCCATACGCGCACTCGCCATGAGCTATTTCGACCCATACATCGACTTCACCGGATGTATCACCGGTTATGCGGTCTTCGATTTGCGCCGGTTGGGAGCTTACGATTGGAGGCTTGGGCGCAGGAACATGTGGGTGGTCGAGCGAGCGCTGGTGCGTTACCGGCACAAGCCGCTCACGGGGAGGCGCGAGCGCATTCGAAGATTCCGCGCCCGCTATCGCGCTTATCGGGCGAAATACAACAAAAAGCCGCTGTTCTACCGCGGCCGTGAAAAGTGGACCGAAATTCCGCAGGAGTTTTTGTAGCCCGCGGGATCACCATTGCGGAGCCCGCCTAGGCCGCGAGCCCGGAATGACGGATCCTCATCCCTTATGGATCGGATCGATCCACAGGACTTCTTCCACCTTCTCCGCAGGCTCGATGTCGAGATTGACCACGACCGCTTCGTTGTCGCTGCGCACCACCACGCATTCGAGCGACTCGCTCGAGCTCGCGTTGATCTCCTGGTGCGGCACGAACGGCGGCACATAGATGAAATCGCCGGGACCGGCCTCCGCCATGAATTCCAGCTGGTCGCCCCAGCGCATGCGCGCCTTGCCGCGCACCACATAGATGATGCTTTCCAGCTCGCCGTGGTGATGTGCGCCGGTCTTGGCGTTGGGGTGAATGCTCACCGTGCCCGCCCAAATCTTCTGAGCGCCGACGCGGGCATAGTTGATGGCGGCCTTGCGATCCATGCCCGGCGTCTGCGCCGTGTTAGGGTCGAGTGTATGCCCCGGAATCACGCGTACGCCGTCGTGCTTCCACCGGGGCATCTGTTCGGCTTTGGCGTCCATGTCGTCACCTCGTCAGTGGCATCGTTGATGTAGCAAGGCCATTGTCCACTGCAGATCGCGATAAATCACGCGCACCGCTGCACGGCGCTTGCGGCGGCGCGGCGTGAGCTAAAGTCCTCGCCGCGCCGCGCTGGCAAATCGTTTAGCCTCTTCTGCGGCGCGGAACAGCGCCTTCGCCTTGTCCACGCATTCCTGCTGCTCGGACTTGGGGTTGGAATCGGCAACAATGCCGGCGCCGGCCTGGACATACATCATGCCGTCCTTGACCAACGCCGTGCGCAGCACGATGCAGCTATCGAGCTCCCCCGCAGCGGAGAAATAGCCAACCGACCCGGCGTAGAGGCCGCGCTTATGCGGTTCGAGTTCGTCAATGATCTCCATCGCCCGTACCTTGGGCGCGCCCGACACGGTCCCGGCCGGAAAGGCTGCCGCCAATGCATCGAGCGCATCGTATTTGCCGTCGAGCTGGCCCTCGACGTTGGAAACGATGTGCATCACCTGGCTGAAACGTTCGATGAAGAACTGATCCGTGACCCTCACCGTGGCCGGCCGCGCGACCCGTCCGACGTCGTTGCGGCCGAGATCGAGCAGCATGAGGTGCTCGGCGCGTTCCTTCTCATCGGCCAGCAACTCGGCTTCGAGTGCCTTGTCCTGCTGCGGTGTCGCGCCTCGCGGCCGCGTACCGGCGAGCGGCCGAATGGTCACGGTGCCTTCGCGCACTCGCACCAGGATTTCCGGACTTGAGCCGACGATCGAAAAGCCGCCGAAGTCGAGGAAATAGAGAAACGGCGCGGGGTTGACCCGCCGCAATGCGCGGTAGAGCGCAAAGGGCGGCAGTTCGAATGGCGCCTCGAAACGTTGCGACAGCACCACCTGAAAGATGTCGCCGGCGGCAATGTATTCCTTGGCGACCTTGACCGTGCGCTCGTATTCGGAGGGCGTAAGGTTCGAAGACGGCCACACCGTGAGCGGGCCCGCCTGGATGTCGGGTGGGGAATGCGCCAACGGGGCGTCGAGCGCATCGACGATTGCCCCGAGGCGTGCCCTTGCCCGCGCGAAGGCGGTCTCGGCGGCGACACCGCTTTCCGGGCGCACCGGCGTGACCACGGTGATCACGTCCTTTACGGTATCGAACACCACCACCACGGTGGGGCGGACCAGGACTGCGTCGGGAATTCCGATCGGGTCGGGCTTGGGCGAAGGCAAATCCTCCATCAGCCGCACCATGTCATAGCCGAGATAGCCGAAAATCCCGGCGGCCATGGGAGGAAGCACGTCCGGCAGCTCGAGCCGGCTTTCGGTGATGAGCGCACGCAGCGCCGCGAGCGGAGGCCGGCCGCAGGGCGTAAAATTGTCCGCGTTTTGCTGGACGCTGCGATTGATCTCCGCTCGCCCGGCCACGGTCCTCCAGACGAGATCGGGATTAAGCCCGATGATCGAATAGCGGCCGCGCAGCGCGCCGCCTTCGACCGACTCCAGCAGAAAATTCGGCGGCCCACCCCCGGCGATTTTGAGGAACGCCGATACCGGGGTTTCCAGATCCGACACCAGCGTGGTCCACACGACCTGCGCCTCGCCTCGCGCGTAGCGCTTGGCGAACGCAACAGCTTGCGGCTCGATTTGCATTGTAAGCCAGGGGTTAGTTTGTACCGTCGCCGGCTCCGCCACTGACCACTTGGTTCAGCGCGCTTTGATTGATTGTCACGCCGACATCGCTTTCGAGCCAAGCGATGTATTCGGCGAGAATGTCCTCGGAGAGACCCCGATTGAGTGTCTCGAGAGCGCGTTTGGCATCTTCGGAAGCCATATCGAGACTTGGCACTACGATATCGGTGACTCGGAACACCACCTCGTCGGGCGGCCGCGCACCTTCGGTCTTGCCGGCGGCGTCCTTGGCCGTGCGAAAGACGGCATCGACGCCCGCCGTCGATAGGGGGCCGGAGGCTTGGCCACGCTTGAGGCCCGTCAACGTTTCCACTTTGAGACGATCAGCCGCCGCGGCTTGGGAAAGCGTCTCGCCGGCCTTGAGTTTCTCCAGGATGGCGGCCGCCTTGGCATCGAGCCGCGTCGCAATTTCCTGGTCGCGCCAGCGCGCCTCGACCTGGTCTTTGACCTCGTCGAGCGAACGTTCGCGCGAGGGGGAGATCCCGGTGACCTCGTACCAGATATAACCGTCTTGGAACTGTACCGGATCGCGTTCGACGCCGACGTCAGTGGTGAATGCGCCGGCGATAAGGCGCTGTGCATCGGGTAGTTTCACGGGCGTGCCCGCCGGGTCGCGGCCGGAACGATCAACCTCGACTGTGCGTGCTTCCAGCTTGAGATTGGCCGCGGCGTCTTCGAGCGACTTCCCCTCCGCGCGCGCGTCCTCGATCTTGTTGTAAAGGTCGAAAATCTCCGATTTAGCGCGGGCGGTGGCGAGCTCCTGCTTGAGCTCACCGGCCACTTGTTCGAGCGGCCGGACCTGTTCCGGCTCGATCTTGAGCACCTGCACGAGCACCGTGCCGAAGCGGCCTTGCACCGGCGCGCTGACCTCGCCTTCCTTGAGCGCGAACGCCGCATCGGCCACCGGACGGTCGATCATCGCGGATTTTGGCACGGTCCCGAGGTCGATGTCCTTTTCGCTCTTGCCGAGTTCCTTGGCGATCTCTGCAAAGCTCGTGCCCTTCGCGGCGCGCTCTGCGGCCGCGGTCGCCGCCTCGGCATTGGGGAAGTCGATCTGCAGGATGTGGCGCCGCTCGGGCGTGACGTAGCGGGCACGGCGCTCTTCATAAGCGCGCTTGAGGTCCGCATCGGAGATTTCGATCCAACGGGCCTGCTCGCTCGGGATCAGCGACACCACGACGAGCTTGCGGTATTCGGGCGTGCGGAACAGGACCTTGCGGTCATCGAAATATTTGGCCAGCACTTCCGCCGAAGGCGGGGGGATCTCGCCGGCGAGGGCGCGGTCGAGCAGCACATATTCGATCGCGCGCTGCTCGTTCTCATAGCGGTTCAGCGCCTCGACCAGCGCCTTAGGTGCGCTCAATCCGGACGCGATCGTGCCGGCAAGCTCTCGGCGAAGCATTTGGCGGCGCTGTTCGGCCACATAGCGGGTTTCCGTGTAGCCGGCATTGCGGATGATCTGCTCGAAACGGAAACGGTCGAACTGGCCGTTTGGTCCGCGGAATGCCGGATCGTTGGTGATCAGCTTGGCGACTTCGGAATCGGAAAGCGCAAGACCGAGCGCGCGTGCGCGTTCATCGAGCAAAATCTCCGAGAAGATCTGGCCGATCAGCAGCCGGTCGAGACCGGCCGCGCGCGCCTGATCCGCGCTGAGCGGTCGCCCCAGCTGGCGTGAATATTGCTGCAGCCGATCGTTATAGAGCGTCCGGAATTGCTCGATCGTAATCTCGGTCCGGCCGATCTTGGCGACCGTCGAGCGGCCGAAGCCCCGGAAAATGTCGCCGATGCCCCAAATTGCAAAACTGATCACCAAGAAGCCGACGACCGCGGCCATCACCGCTTTGCCGAGCCAGTTGGAAGAGGCTTTTCGCAGCCCTCGAAGCATGCGTCATCCGTGATTGAGAGAACCCGCGGCGAGCCGACGGCGCTTGCATCATAGGGGAGGGCGCCTCCGCATCGCAACATCGCGGAACCGCGCACCTCTGGCGCGGCTGTAAGCGCTCTGCTAACCGCTTGGCTGGATGCGGAAAAAGCTCAGGAAGCGACCATGGTCCGCGTGCCGCGCCCGCTGGTTGCGGGCAACTGGAAGATGAACGGACTGCGCGCCTCGGCGGCGGAGCTCCGCCGGATCGTCCAAGGTGCACGGCAGCTCCCTGCGGTCGACCTGATGGTATGTCCGCCTGCCACGCTGCTCGCTCTGTTTGCGGCGGCGGTCGAGGGTTCTTCCGTCCATATTGGCGCACAGGATTGTCATGCCGAAGCTAGCGGAGCGTTCACCGGCGATCTTTCGGCTGAAATGCTCAAGGACGCGGGTGCCAGCGCCGTCATTGTCGGACATTCCGAGCGCCGCACGTATCACAAGGAGACCGATGCGGACGTGCGGGCGAAGGCGCTCGCTGCGCGGCGCGCGGGACTTTGCGCCATCATTTGCGTAGGCGAGACCCGCGCTGAGCGCGAGAACGGACGCGCGCTCACGGTGGTAAGCACGCAGCTCGACGGTTCGGTACCAGACAGCGCCACGGCCGAAAATCTGATCGTTGCCTACGAGCCGGTCTGGGCGATCGGCACCGGACTCACGCCGACGCCGCCCGACGTTGCCGAGATGCACGGATTCATCCGCCAGCGTCTGCAATCGCGTTTCGCAGAGGAGGGGCAAGCCACCCGCATCCTCTACGGCGGATCGGTCAAGCCGTCGAATGCCAAGGAGCTGATGAGCGTTGCTGACGTTAACGGCGCGCTGGTAGGCGGCGCGAGTCTCAAGGCAGACGAGTTTCTGGCCATCGCGGACGTCTACCGCTGAGAGCTGGCTGCCGGGCAGCCCAGCCG
Organism: uncultured Alphaproteobacteria bacterium; assembly: GCA_965652015.1. GTDB lineage: Bacteria > Pseudomonadota > Alphaproteobacteria > Rhizobiales > Xanthobacteraceae > VAZQ01. The sequence goes on along the minus strand of CBFGVM010000034.1, from coordinate 9,566 downwards.
GGGCCGCCGGGACGCTCATCCACGTACATGGAAATGGCAGGCAGGATCGTGTAGACAGTCCGCCGACTTCCTATATGACGCTCGGGCGGCACGCGCGAATTCATGCGTGGAAACAATCGGTGAGGGCATGCAGACCGTCATTATCGTGATTCATCTGATGGTGGTCGCCGCCATGATCGGCGTCGTGCTGCTGCAGAAGTCGGAAGGAGGCGGGCTCGGGATCGGCTCGACCGGCGGATTCCTGTCGAGCCGGGGGACGGCCAATGTCTTGACCCGCACGACTGCGATTCTGGCCGCCACTTTCTTTGCCACCAGCCTGGTGCTCTCGGTCCTCGCGGGCTGGGACCGCAAGCCGCGTTCGATCATCCAGAACACCGGCGGTCCGACGCAGCAGACGCCGGCTGGACCGCTGGGGCAGCAGGGCGGCGGCGTCCTCGACACGCTGCGCCAGCAGGAGCAGCAGGCGCCCCCTGCGCAGGGGCCCCAAGTTCCGCGCTCGCAATGAGCAGACCACCAGGGGCCGGGTGACCGGCCCCTTCGCTTGAGGAGCTATGCAGTCGGCGAATGGTAAATTGAGAACTCACATGAAGAGACCGGTCGATACCCCAAACAGATCGTGAGGATTTTTCGGTATGCGGGTTGCGCATGAATGTCGTTGGGAGCGCCGTCTCAGGCTCTCGTCGAATCGGCCGCGCGGCGTTAAAGGTTAGGTCCCATGGCGCGGTACATCTTCATTACCGGCGGCGTGGTTTCCTCCCTCGGCAAGGGCCTTGCATCTGCAGCACTCGGCGCGCTGCTGCAGGCGCGCGGCTACAAGGTACGGCTGCGGAAGCTCGATCCGTATCTCAACGTCGATCCCGGGACGATGTCGCCCTATCAGCATGGCGAGGTCTTCGTCACTGACGACGGCGCGGAGACCGATCTCGATCTCGGCCATTACGAACGATTTACCGGCCGGCCGGCGACGCGTCAGGACAACATCACTACCGGCCGCATCTATCAGGAAATTCTCACCAAGGAACGCCGCGGCGACTACCTCGGCGCCACCATCCAGGTCGTTCCCCACGTCACCAATGCCATCAAGGATTTCATCCGCGAGGGCAACGAGGGCTACGATTTCGTCCTGTGCGAAATCGGCGGCACGGTGGGCGATATCGAAGGGCTGCCGTTCTTCGAGGCGATCCGCCAGCTCGGCAATGACTTGCCCCGTCACCACGCCGTCTACATCCACCTGACGCTCTTGCCCTTCGTCGCCGGCGCAGGCGAGCTCAAGACCAAGCCGACCCAGCACTCGGTCAAGGAACTGCGCTCGATCGGGATTCAACCCGACATCTTGCTGTGCCGCACCGACCGGCCGATTCCCGACGGCGAGCGCGCCAAGCTCGCGCTGTTCTGCAACGTGCGTCCGAGCGCCGTGATCGAGGCGCGCGACGTGGACAACATCTATGCGGTGCCCGAAGCCTATCATGCCGCCGGGCTCGATCGGGAAGTGCTCACGGCCTTCGGCATCGAGCCCAAAGGGGAGCCCGATCTCGCGCGCTGGCGGCTCATCAACGAGCGTATCCGCAGCCCGGAAGGCAACGTGACCATCGCCATCGTCGGCAAATATACCGGCCTCAAGGACGCCTATAAGTCGCTGATCGAGGCGCTGTCCCACGGCGGAATTGCCAACAAGGTCCAGGTCAATCTCGATTGGATCGAATCCGAAGTGTTCGAACGCGAGGATCCCTCGCCCTTTCTCGAGAACGTGAACGGCATTTTGGTGCCGGGCGGCTTCGGCCAGCGCGGCAGCGAGGGGAAAATCAGAGCGGTGAAATTCGCCCGCGAACGCCAGGTGCCGTATTTCGGGATTTGCTTCGGAATGCAGATGGCCGTCATCGAAGCGGCACGAAACCTCTGCGGCATCGAGGACGCGAACTCGACCGAATTCGGTGCCACGCCAGAGCCGGTGGTCGGACTAATGACCGAGTGGATGAAAGGCAACGAGCTGCAGACCCGCGGCGTGAGCGGCGATCTCGGCGGCACCATGCGCCTTGGCGCTTATCCGGCCATCCTCCAGCGCGGCAGCCGTGTATCGCAGATCTACCATGGCGCAACCGAGATTTCCGAACGGCACCGCCACCGCTACGAGGTCAATACCCGCTACAAGGGCCGCCTCGAGCAGCACGGCATGCGCTTTTCCGGCATGTCACCCGACGGGCTTTTGCCGGAAATGATCGAGTACGAAGACCACCCCTGGTTCGTCGGCGTGCAGTTCCATCCCGAGCTGAAATCGCGGCCGTTCGACCCGCATCCGCTGTTCGCCTCGTTCGTCGGCGCGGCGGTGGATCGGAGCCGGCTGGTGTGACCGGTTCGCTCGATCTCGCTGTCTGCCCATTTCGAACGCATCTGCGCGCGGCGTGATATTCAGATCGCCGATTGCCTTTCCCGCCCCCGCCGTTAACGTCGGCCGCCTCGACGTGCATCACTCAAGAGGCGACGATGATCTACGAATTGAGGATTTATCGCTGCGTGAGCGGACGGCTGCCGGCTTTGTTGAAGCGGTTCGAGACGACCACGCTCGAGCTCTGGAAGCGGCACGGCATCCGGCAGGCCGGGTTCTGGACGGTGCTGGTCGGAGACGGCGGGAACCAGGACCTTCATTACCTGCTCGCCTGGGAATCGCTCGCCGAGCGCGAGGCGAAATGGAACAAGTTCATGAGCGATCCGGAATGGGTATCCAAGCGCGCCGAAAGCGAACGCGATGGACCGATCATTGCGTCGATCAAGAACATGTTCCTGCAGCCGACGGCGTTCTCGGCGGTGAAGTGACGGCGTTCGATGGCTGGTGGCCTCGACCACGTCGTTCATGCGGTGCGCGATCTCGCCGCCGCAGCCGAATTCTACCGGCGGCTGGGCTTCACCGTCGGCGCCCGTAACCGCCATGCATGGGGCACCCACAATCATCTGGTCCAGCTTCCCGGCTTTTTCGTCGAGTTGCTGACGGTGGCGGAGCCGGAGAAGCTGGGAAGCGACGGCTTCTCGGCCCTGTTCGGCACGTTCAACCGGCTGTTTCTCAAGGACCAGGAGGGGCTTTCGATGCTGATCCTCGAAAGCGATGACGCCACAGCGGATGCCGCACGCTTTCGCTCGGCCGGGATCGGCGTCTCGGATACCATGCGCTTCGAGCGCGAGGGCAAACGACCGGACGGCTCGACGGTCAAGGTCGGTTTCTCGCTTGCGTTTGCGCGCGATGGCAAAGCGCCGGCCATCGGCTTTTTCGCTTCTCAGCAGCACTTCCCGGAAAATTTCTGGGATCCGGCGTTCCAGCAGCATGCCAACACGGCAAGCGCCATCGAGGGTGCAGTGTTGGTCGCCGAAAATCCGAGCGAGCATCGCGCGTTCCTGTCGGCCTTCGCCGGCGCACGCGACCTCTCCGTCACGTCGAGCGGCATCACGGCGTCGACGCCGCGCGGCAACATCAGCGTGACGGAGCCGGTCGCCTTTCGCAGCCGTTTCGGGACCGAGCCGCCCGATGTGTCCCGTGGCGCGCGGCTCGCGGCCATCCAATTTCGCGTGCGCGACCGCACCGCGCTGAGTGCAGCGTTGAGGACAGGCGAGATCGCGGCTTTCTCGCGCATGGATGCGACCATTGTCGGGCCGCAGACCGCCCGTGGCGTAACGCTCGTATTCCAGTAGCGCGTTGCCATGAAACCGCCCGTCCACGAGGGCTGCGTCAGCGCTCTACGCGGGACGCTGATCTTCTGCCGCGACGATCCGTTTCTCGCTGATCCGAACAAGGCATTCGTATGTGAGTCCGATGGCCTCGTGATCTGTCGCGACGGCGTGATCGAGGCCGTGGGGGCTTACGCCGCGCTAAAATCGCAGCTGCCTGCGCACGGCGATATTGCCGACTATTCGGGCTGCTTGATCGCGCCGGGCTTCATCGACACGCACATCCACTACGTACAGACCGGTATCATCGGCGTCCAAGGACATCAGCTCCTGGACTGGCTCAACCACTACACCTTCGTCGCCGAACAGGCCTTCGCCGATCCGGCGGTGGCCCAGGAGACCGCCCGCGTGTTCTGCGACGAACTGCTGCGGCAGGGCACTACCACCGCGCTCGTGTTCTGTTCGGTGCATCCCGGCTCGGTCGACGCGCTTTTCAGGGAGGCGGAAGAGCGCAACCTGCGACTGATCGCCGGCAAGGTCCTCATGGATCGCCACGCGCCGGCCGCGCTCACCGATACGGCCCGTTCGGGCTACGACCAGTCCAAGGCGCTGATCGCAAAATGGCACGGCCGCGGCCGCTGTCTTTACGCCATTACTCCGCGCTATGCGGGTTCCAGCTCCCCAGAGCAGCTGGAACTGGCGGGAAGTCTGTGGCGCGAGCACCCCGACACATTGGTGCAAACCCATATCGCGGAAACCCGCGACGAGATCGCCTTGGTGATGCAGCTATTCCCGCACCGGCGCGATTACCTCGACATCTATGCCCACTACGGTCTCACCGGCCGACGTGCCGTGCTCGCCCATGGCGTGCATTTGGACGAGGCTGCGTTTGAGCGCTGCCACGCGACCGGCACGGCGCTCGCACATTGCCCGACCTCGAATCTGTTTCTCGGCAGTGGCCTCTTTCCCCTGCACGTTGCACGGGATTCGCACCGTCCCGTCCACATCGGCCTCGGCACTGACATTGGCGCCGGCACGAGCTTTTCGATGCTCGCGACCATGAGCGAGGCCTACAAGGTCGCGCAGCTACAGAGCCGGCCGATCAACTCGGTCGAAGCGTTCTTTCTGGCGACGCTCGGCGGCGCCCGCGCGCTCGCGCTCGATGACCGCATTGGTACGCTCGCATGCGGACACGAGGCGGATATGGTCGTGCTCGATCCCAACGCGACGCCGCTGCTGGCCTTCCGTCACCGCCGCTCGCGTTCGATTGCCGAGACGCTGGCCGTGCTCATGACGCTTGGCGATGACCGGGCCGTCCGCGCGACTTATGTAGCGGGCCAGCTCGCCCACGCGCGCCGCTCGGTTGACCCCTAAATTCGACCGGCGCATGGTCGACCCATGAGCGTAGAACCTGCCCCAAATACGATCGTCGCCGTTGGCACGGCTCGCTTCGGCAACGCTCTGCCGCTCCAGCTGATCGCGGGGCCATGCGCGCTCGAGAGCAAAGACCACGCCCTGGAAATGGCGTCGGCCCTTAAGGAGCTCACTGCGAAGGTCGGGATCGGCTTCATCTACAAGACGTCTTTCGACAAGGCCAACCGCACCAGCGGGAAAAGCCAGCGCGGCTTGGGGCTCGATGGCGCTCTGCCGATCTTTGCTGAAATCCGTCAGAAACTCGGTGTGCCCGTTCTCACCGACGTCCACGAGGCGCAGCAATGCGCAGCCGTCGCCGAAGTCGTCGACGTGCTGCAGATCCCCGCATTCCTGTGCCGCCAGACCGATCTTCTCGTCGCAGCGGCCGCGACCGGACGCGTGATCAACATCAAGAAGGGACAGTTTTTGGCGCCGTGGGACATGGCGAACGTTGTCGCCAAGGTAACCGGCGCCGGCAACCGCAACGTCCTGGTGACCGAGCGCGGTGCGTCGTTCGGCTACAATACACTTGTGTCCGACATGCGTGCGCTGCCGATCCTTGCACGCACCACCGGGGCGCCGGTGATCTTCGACGCCACCCATTCCGTGCAGCAGCCGGGCGGGCAGGGCACGTCCTCCGGTGGCGAGCGGGAATTCGTCCCGGTGCTGGCGCGCGCCGCCGTTGCCGTTGGCGTCGCCGGGGTCTTCATCGAAACCCACGACAATCCCGATCGAGCGCCGTCGGACGGCCCGACTATGGTCCCCCTCAAGCAGATGGACGGGATCCTGGGCCGGCTTATCGAGTTCGATAAACTCGCGAAGAATTCAAGATAAGCCGCTGGAAATCATCGAGTTCGCCATCCCGTCCGTCCTAAAAATCGCCGCCCTCGTGGTTTTTGCGCAAACCGTGTTCACGCGCGCGGTCGATCCCGTCATTCCCATGATCGCGGCAGATCTCGCCGTCGATGTGAGAACGGCCGCGCTGCTGTCGAGCGCCTACACATTCCCTTATGCGCTGGTGCAACCCGCACTGGGCGTCACCGGCGATTTCTTAGGCAAGACGCGGCTGATGAATTTCTGCGTGCTGGTCGTCGCGTTATCGGGGCTCGTCTGTGCGGTAGCGACGACTTTCTCGCTGCTCGTCGTCATGCGGATCGTGGCGGGGCTGGTGGCGGGGGGCGTATTTCCCATAGCGCTGGCTCTCATCGGCGACCTCGTCCCGATCAATCAGCGTCAGGTCGCGATCGGCCGGTTACTTGCCGTGGGGCTGACAGGCAACCTCGTGGGCGCCTCGATCGCGGGCGTGATCGGTGACGTGTTCGGCTGGCGCGGCGTCTTCGCAATTCTCGGCGCGTTCGGATTTGTCGTGGCGATCGTGGCATTCTTCGCCTTCCGCGGCGTTGCGACGCCGGCACCGGCGCCTTTCAATCGCGCGGCAGTGCTGGCCAATTTCCGCAGCATCTTTGCCGATCCGCGCGCCAAGGTCTGCTTCACGTCCGTGTTCTTCGAAGCAGTCTTCATCCACGGGCTCTTTCCTTACGTGGCTCTCCTGCTGCTCGCCATTGGCGAGACCCGCGCCTCGGTCGCTGGGCTTCTGATCGCCACTTTCGCCGTCGGTGGAGTCCTTTATTCGCTCTCCGTTCCAGCCCTCATCGCCAGAGTGCGCGAGCAGCATCTCATGGTGGCCGGCGGTACGCTGGCCGCCGCCGGCCTCGTCCTTATCGCGCTCCATTTCCCATGGGTTTGGCAGATCGCCATCTACGCCATGTTCGGATTTGGCTTCTACCTCCTGCACAGCTGTATCCAGGTTCACGTCACCGAACTGTCGCAGACAGCGCGCGGCGCGGCCGCGTCGTTACATTCATCCTCCTTTTACCTGGGCCAAGCCGTCGGACCGGTGATCTATGGTTATGGTTTTGCCCATGGCGGACCGGAGCCAAGCATTTTCGTCGGCGCGGCCGTGGTGATGGCGGTGGGCATTGCCTGCTCGCGGCTGCTGCGCCACCGGGCTGCGGATTCGGATTGAGATCCGACGCTGCCGCGCCACAGCGGATGCGCCGAAAGCGCCCTTGTGGAATGGCGCGGGAATCCCCATCATGGATTGCGACGGCCTGGGGTGCCGCGCTGCCGCGGCTGAGATCATACCCATGGAACCTGTCTGGGTCATTCCAGCGAAGGGAGCCGCCGCTTGCCGAACCGCCCACCCAATCTCAGCAAGCCCAAGGTCGCCATCATCGGTGCCGGGATCGTCGGGCTTGCCATTGCCTGGCGGCTGGCGGCACGCGGCGTGTCGGTCCAAGTCTTTGACCGAGGTGCGGCGGGTGCCGGTGCAAGTCATGCCGCCGCCGGCATGCTGGCGGCGTGCGCGGAGGCGGAGCCCGGCGAAGAGGCCCTCGTCGCGCTCGGGCGCGAAAGCCAAGCTCGCTGGCCCGCCTTCGCTGCCGAGTTGCTCGAGGTGTCCGGGATTGATGTGGAATTGCGGCCTGAGGGCACGCTGCTGCTCGCGCTGACCGCGGACGATCAGGCTCGCCTCGGCCATCAGCTCGTGTTCCAGCAGAAACTCGGGTTGCCGCTGCAGTGGATTTCGGCAGCGGAAACGCGCCGGCGTGAGCCGCATCTGGCTGGCAAGCTCGCTGGAGCGGTGTTCAGCCCCGAAGACACCCAGGTCGACAATCGCAAGCTGGTCGCCGCACTGCGCGTCGCGGCTGAAGCAGCTAGCGCCAGCATCACCGAGTATCGGCCAGTGAGCGCAATTTCATCCCGCGCCGGCCGTGTCGACGGCATCGTTTGCGCCGACGGAAGCAAAGTGGCGGCCGATGTGGTCGTGCTCGCAGCCGGCGCGTGGTCGCGCAGCATCGACGGCGTGGATCCACAACTGCGACCCCCGGTGCGGCCTATCAAAGGTCAGATGCTCGCCTTGCGCACGGATCCGGCTGCGCCGCTATTGACCCACGTGGTTTGGGCACCTGGTGCCTACCTCGTGCCGCGCCGGGATGGGCGCCTGCTGGTAGGCGCCACGGTCGAGGAAAAAGGCTACGACACCTCACTCACGGCAGGCGGGATGCTGAGCCTGCTGGAAGCGGGCTGGCGGGCCGTGCCCGCAATCGAGGACTTGTCGATCGATGAGATGTGGGTCGGTCATCGACCCGGCAGCCGCGACGACGCACCGATCCTCGGCGCCGGGCCGATCGACGGGCTCATCTATGCCACCGGCCACCATCGCAACGGAATTCTGCTGGCGCCTATCACCGCCGACGCGATCGCGCGCCTCGCACTCGATGGCATCGTCGATGCGGCGATCCGCCCGTTCGGGATTGAGCGGTTTGGCTCATTTCCTGCCGCTGCAGAATAGGGAGAAGTAAATGACGCAAACCGCTGCTGAGGCAAGCATCCGGGTCAACGGGCAAACCGAACCACTCGTGGTCGCCACGCTCGCCGGGCTACTCGAAGAAAAGGCGGTCGATACAGGCCAGCGAGGGATCGCGGTCGCACTCAACGGCGCCATCGTCCCGCGCGCGGCATGGCCACATACGCAATTGCGCCCCGGCGACAGCGTTGAAATCGTGCGCGCCCGTCAGGGCGGCTAAGGAGCCCAGATGTCCGATCCTCTCATCATTGCCGGCCGCGAATTCGGCTCGCGTCTATTCCTCGGCACAGCGGGTTATCCCAACCGCAAGCTCATGCTCGATGCTATTGCCGCGAGCGGAACGCAGATGGTGACCGCCTCGATCCGGCGCATCAGCCTTGCCGGCGAGGACGAAAGCCTGGTCGACCTTATCCCTAAGCACATTCATTTCCTGCCCAACACCGCCGGCTGCCAAACGGCGAAGGACGCGGTTCTGACCGCCGAACTCGCGCGCGAAGCACTCGAGACGAACTGGATCAAGCTCGAGGTGATCGGCGACCGCGAGCTGCTCTATCCAGATACCGAGGAGCTCGTGCACGCAACAGAAGCGCTGGTTGCGAAGGGTTTCACGGTGCTGCCCTATTGCACGGAGGATCCCGTCGTCTGTCGCAAGCTCGCCGACGCTGGGGCCGCGGCAGTGATGCCGCTTGGCTCCCCGATCGGGTCGGGACTTGGCATCAGCAATCCACACTTGATCGAGCTGCTCTGCGTACGCTCGCCAGTTCCGGTCGTTCTCGACGCCGGCATCGGCACGGCGTCTGACGCGGCCCTTGCGCTCGAGCTCGGCTGCGCCGCGGTCCTGCTCAACACCGCCGTCTCGAAGGCGCGCGATCCGGTGATGATGGCCACGAGCATGCGCGCGGCGGTCGAGGCCGGTCGATTGGCCCGTCTGGCCGGCCGCATACCGAAGCTCGCGCACGCGGAGCCCTCCAGCCCGCAATTCGGCCTCGTGGGCACTTGAAGCTCCCCGATCCACCGCTGCTCGTCGTCACCGATCGGCATCAAGCGCGATTGCCGCTCGCGGATGTGGTGCGAGCGGCCCTGGCGGCCGGCTGCCGCTGGGTCAGCGTGCGCGAGAAGGACCTTTCCGAGG
>CBFGVM010000033.1:0-18046 GCA_965652015.1 uncultured Alphaproteobacteria bacterium | reverse complement strand
GGCGGTCACTCGCTGCTTGCGACGCGTCTGATCAGCCGGATCCGCGCGAGCCTTGGTGTTGAGCTTTCGATCCGCAGCCTGTTTGAGGCGCCGACGGTTTCGGCGCTGGCCAAGCGTCTCGACGACGGCCGGCCGATCCGATCCGATCTTGAGCCTTTGCTGCCGATCAGACCGCATGGAAAGATGCAGCCGTTGTTCTGCATCCATCATGCGGGAGGATTCAGTTGGCCCTACTCAAGGCTCATCACTCACCTTCCGCCAGATTACCCGATCTACGGTCTACAGGCGCGAAATCTTAGCCAGCCAAACCTTCTTCCTCGCACTATTGACGAGGTGGTTCTAGATTATCTGAGCCTTATTCGCGAGGTTCAGCCCGTCGGACCGTATCACCTCCTCGGCTGGTCCTTTGGCGGCTTAGTGGCTCACGCGATTGCGACGCACCTCCAGTCCCTCGGTGAAGAGGTCGCACTGCTGGCCCTTCTCGACAGCTATCCGAGCGATTGGCAGGAATCACCGCACCTCGGCCAGGAAGAGCCCACTAAGGAGGTTCTTTTCGCCGGAGTCGCTGACCCCATACAGAATATGGTGGATGCCCTGCGTCAGGACGGACATCTCGTTTCAGTGCTCAAGGAGCATCACTACGAGGCCATCATGGATGGCTATAAGAACAGCGTTCTGCTGATGCAGACTTTCTTGCCACAGCGATTCCGTGGCGATATTTTGCTTTTCGTAGCTACCCAAGGCGAGCCCAAGCCATCGCATGAAATCTGGACGCCATACGTCGACGGTCAGGTCAAGGTTCACCGTATCGACTGTGCCCACGAGACAATGATGGATCCTGTGCCAGCCGCAGCAATCGGTCGCGTACTTACGGCCGAGCTCGACGCATGGCGAGCGACACATGAGATGCGATTTCGAAGGAGATTAATATGAGCAATCCATTTGAAGACGAAAATGGCACTTTTCACATTTTGATCAATGACGAAGGGCAGTATTCCCTTTGGCCAAGCTTCGTTGACGTCCCCGAGGGGTGGACCATAGTTCGTAAGTCGGAGAGCCGCGCGGCCTGCCTCGAATACATAAATCAACATTGGACCGATATGCGACCGAAGAGTCTCATCAAAAGCATGGAAGCGGCAAGCGAGCAAAAGGACAATCCGTCCGAGTAGCCGTCGTGGAATTTCGAGCTTAAGCTGCGCGCAGAAAAAGCGAGAGGCGGGCCCGTAAGCGTGTCCCGCCTCAATTTTTTTACGTCGCCCCGCGTGAGCGTTCAAATCCGGAGAAATCGAATTTTCAGGTCTTTTTCGGCGCACGAAAATCGTTCAACGTCGCTCCACTCTCGAAGTGTTCGATAAATACCCGACCGATGCTGCGCGTGCAGGCGATCGCAGTCACAGCGGAGACCACACTCCCTATGAGGGCACCCGAGGGCACGGCGAAGAACAGCGTCGAAGTCGCGACTGTTGCGAAGCCGGTCGGCGTGGCGCCTCCCACCAGTCCCGCTACGATGGCGCGAGCTCGGTCGCGTTCGAAAGGAACGCCATAGAGGTTGCTCAGCATCTTCACCATGCGGACGATTATCGTCGTAATGCCGGCAACACTCACGATTGGCAACGGGAGAATCCCGCCGACCGCCGAATAGGTCGCATGCCGCTCTACGATGGCGCGCGCTCGTGCCCGTCGCTTCGCCAGGTCAACTCCGGCTGACATGGATGTTGCGCTGCTGGGAGCCGCCGGGCCGGACACCGGCGGCGTTCGGGTCGTCCCGATTGCATCATGCACGGGATCAGATTCTGACGCGGCAGTCGTTTCGGCGGCCAGCTGACTAGAGGCCATCATGCCCACCGGCCTTCGGGGCGATGCATTGCCATTGCCAGCGGCCGCCTCGCGCAGGCCGTCCATTGTGTGCCTGAGTGCGCTGGGAAGCTTTTTCCTGCTCACGCTTAAGCCGCCGCCTGTTTGATGGCGAGAATATTGTCGACCTCGGCAGCGATCGCCGCGATGTCGCGGGCAGCCGGTCCAGTCTTCTCGATGAGGCTCGGGGTGGCGCCCCAAAGTGCAGCTTCCGCATAGATCACGCGGTTCGTCATCTCGCTTTCGAGCAGTGGGAAGCCCGCCGCGACGAGCTCGGAACGAATATGCTTGGCAACAACCGAGTCGCGCGTGGTTTGGGTCAGCAGACAGCGGAAAATTGGCCGCCGGTCGTTTGCACTGCTAATGAGCATGTTGAGGGTATCGAGCATGCGGTCGACATCGAATGGGGAGGCTTTAACTGGGACGAGTACAAAGTCACTCGCGCCAAGGCATTTCGTTGTCGTTTCCGAGCGAAAGCCTGGCGTGTCGATAATCACCAAGCCAGCGTGCCGGCGTGCCAGTTCGCAGGCGTGTTCGGTCGCATCCTCAACCACGGGAACACCGCCAAGCGCCCGTTCACGCGCGGCGAGCCGCGCGATCGAGCGTTGGGGATCGGCATCGATGATTGTTGGTCGGTGCCCACCAAGGTGCCAATGGACCGCAAGGCAGCTTGCAAGTGTACTTTTGCCGCTGCCGCCCTTCATGGTGGCGACTGTGATGATCGTGCTCATCTTTCATCCGTTCCCCGGCCGCAAAAGCGACGAATCATCCGAATCGATGTTATCGTTTTCTTGGCTAACTGCCTACTGGCGGTAGGAGCGCGCTGCGAGCACCCCGCTAACAACCGCCATTCAATGCGCGTTCACAGGGTACGGCAGTCCAGGGCGGCTGGGGAGCGCGACGTGAGCGCCAAGCGCAGGCGATCCCAGCTGGACTCGTGTGGTATCCCAAATCGCAGCCATGTCGGCTGTTCACGGAACGCCCGCACGATGATTCCGTTACTCCCAAGATGCTGAAACAACTCGTCCGCGCGCCGCGTGCGGACCAGGCGGAATAAGGACGTGCCGCCGATAACCTCGACACCGGAGTCGATCAGTACCTGATCAAGCTTCTGCGCAGCGCACTGCAGCCGGGCGCGAGTGGCTTCAATCCAAACAATGTCTGCGAGGGCCTGTTCGGCGATGGCAATGGCCGGGCCAGATACCGCCCACGGTCCGAGCGTCCGATTGAGCTTTGCTGCGAGTTTCGGCGCCGCGACGGCGAAACCCAGCCTCAATCCTGCCAACCCGAAGAATTTGCCAAAGGAGCGCAGCACGACAACGTTTCCCCGGTCTATGTTGCCCGCCAAGCTCGCTCCCGGCGGTCCGACATCCATGAAAGCTTCATCAACAAGGAGAAGGCCACCTCGGGCGCCCAACGCATCGCCCAGTGCAAGCAGTTCCTCTTTGGCGATGATCCGCCCGTCCGGGTTGTTCGGATTGACGACAATCGCCAGGTTGGCCCCGTGTAGCTCGTTCATGTGCCGTGCATCCAAGACGGCATGCCCAGCTTGCGCGGCGGCCTGTGCGTGCTCGGAATATGTCGGCCCGAGAATGGCTGCGCGACCCGCAGGAACGAGCGCCGTTACCAGCGGCAACAGGATCTGGGTGCCTGGCGCACACACCACGTGCGCGGCGGACGGAGCCCCGTAGGTTTGTGCCGCGATCTTACAAAGTCGAAGTTGGGCCGCAGAATCTGGCAGTCGCGCGAACACCTTCGCGTCGAGCGGCGGCAAGGGATAAGCGTCGGGATTGATTCCCGTTGACAGGTCGATAAAGGGTTGCGGCGCGTCGGGAAACAGCCGCCGTGCCGCGGCAATATCGCCGCCATGCTCGGTAGCTGCGTTCGGATCTGAAATCATGGCCGTCGCACTCACCGTTCTCGCCGTATTGATCGAGGCCATCGCCGGTTATCCGGATTGGCTGCTGCGATCAATCGGACACCCGGTCACCTGGATGGGGCGCTTGATCGCGGCGCTGGAGCGCCGATGCAACCGCGAGGGTGTCCGTCCCGCTTTGCGACGAATCCTTGGAGCGCTCACGGTTGTTCTCCTTATCGCCATTGTCGGCGTGGCCGCACTGATCATCGAGCGCGGACTTCTGCTCCTGCCATTCGGACTGGTGGGCGCTGCCATCCTCGCCAGCACATTGATCGCCCAGCGGAGCTTACACCAGCACGTCGCCCGTGTTGCCGATGCGCTCGAGAACGACGGGTTGCGCGGCGCGCGAGACGCGGTGTCGCACATCGTCGGACGTGACACCGAGACCCTCGATGAAGCGGGTGTCGCTCGAGCGGCGATCGAAAGCCTGGCAGAGAGTTTTTCCGACGGGGTGGTCGCGCCGGTCGTCTGGATGATCATCGGGGGACTCCCTGGCGCGGCAATTTACAAGGCGATCAACACCGCCGACAGCATGATTGGGCACGAGACTCCCCGCTACCAGGCATTCGGCTGGGCCGCAGCCCGCCTCGATGATCTGCTCAACCTGCCGGCATCGCGGCTCACGGCTCTCCTTATCATCGCGGCGGCCGCCGTAACAAAGGGAGCTTCGGCTCCAGCGGCCTGGGACGCCGTGAGCCGTGACGCTCGTCATCACCGCTCGCCGAACGCCGGCTATCCTGAAGCAGCCATGGCGGGCGCGCTTGATCTCGCGCTGGCAGGCCCGCGTACCTATGACGGCATTCTTGTCGATGATGCTTTCATGGGAAGCGGTCGCCGCGTGGCGAAAGCAACCGACATTCGGGCCGCGCTCGGACTTTACCGCCGTGCCGACGCAATCCTGATCGCACTCCTTGCCGTGCTGGCTGCCGCTCTCATCGCGACAGGGTGAGCAGGCGATCGACGTCGATATGGGCGGCCAGATGCGCCGCGAGCCGATCGAGCGTTTCATCGACCAACCTATCATAGGAGATCGCTGCCGGACCTGCTGCAAAGCGACGAAGCCACGCAGAGCGTTGTCGATCGTCCGTAAATAGGCCGTGGATGTAGGTTCCGATGATGCGTCCATCGGCCGACACCGCGCCCTCGGGTGATCCATCGGAGAGCCGCGCAAATGGCCGCGCGCGATCCGGACCTTCAGTCACGCCCATATGCATTTCGTATCCCGAGACCGGCGCGCCGTCGCTGGTCTCGCCGTGCACCGGCTCCAGGCGCTTGTCCGCGGTCAAAATCGTCTCCACATCGAGCAGACCAAGACCATCGGCAGCACCAACATGCCCCTCTACTCCGAGCGGGTCCCGTACCGTGCGTCCGAGCATCTGATATCCGCCGCAGAGTCCTAAAACGCTGCCGCCGCGCCGTACATGCGCGGCAATGTCGATATCAAAGCCTGCGTCGCGGAGCGCGGCCAGGTCGGCAATCGTCGCCTTCGCGCCGAGCAGGATGACGAGATCGGCATCGCCGGGAAGGGCGTCACCGGGCCGAATCCGAACCAGCTCGACCGCTGGTTCGGCGTCCAATGGGTCGAGATCGTCGAAGTTGGACACATGCGGAAGAATTGGGACCGCGACCCTGACCCGTGCCTTTGCCTTCGCGGCCGGCGCCCCGTCGAGCGCCAGAGCGTCTTCCGCCGGAAGCAGCCGAGCATCAGGAAAGAAGGGCACAAGCCCCAACGGCTCCCATCCGGTGGCGCGCGCGATCGTCGCCATCCCGTCCGCGAATAGCACCGGGTCGCCGCGAAACTTGTTGACCAGAAACCCGCGGATTTGCGCCGCATCGTCCGCGTCGATCACCGTCTTCGTGCCGACCAAGCTGGCGATGACGCCGCCGCGGTCGATGTCGCCGATCAGCACAACCGGCACATCGGCCGCGCGCGCAAATCCCATATTGGCGATGTCGTGGCCACGCAGATTCACTTCCGAGGCGCTGCCCGCGCCTTCGACCAGCACGATGTCGGCCTCCGCTTTGAGCCGCGCGTAGCTGTCGAGGACGAACGGTGCCAGATCCGGCTTCATGCGCTGATACGCGGCGGCCTTTGCCGTCCCGTGAACGCAGCCTCGGACGACGACCTGCGCACCGACCTCGCTCTGCGGCTTGAGCAGCACGGGATTCATGTGCACGCTCGGCGCCGCGCGGGCGGCTCGCGCCTGCAGCGCCTGCGCCCGGCCGATCTCGCCACCGTCCGCCGTTACAGCCGCATTGTTCGACATGTTTTGCGGCTTGAATGGCCGCACCTTGAGCCCGCGGTTTGCCAAAGCCCGCGCCAGGCCTGCGACAATCAGCGATTTGCCGACGTCGGAGCCGGTCCCCTGGAACATGATCGCGCGCGCGGGCACGCTCAGAACTCGATGCCAGGCTGGGCTTTCACCCCGGCCGCGAAGTGGTGCTTCACCAAGGTCATCTCGGTGACGAGATCGGCCGCGGCGATGAGCTCAGGTTTGGCGTTGCGACCCGTGACGAGGACGTGAAGCCCCGCTCTGCGCCCGCTCAATGCGCTGACCACGGTATGCACATCAAGATAAGCATAGCGCAGCGCGATATTGAGTTCGTCGAGGATCACCAGGCCGAATGTCGGATCGGCCATGAGTTCGAGCGCCTTTTCCCAGGCCCGTTCCGCGGCGGCAATGTCGCGCTTGAGGTCCTGCGTCTCCCAAGTGAAGCCCTCGCCCATGGTGTGCCAGCAGACTTGGTCGGCAAAGCGGGCGAGCGCATCACGCTCCGCTGAATGCCATGCGCCTTTGATGAATTGCACGACGCCGACGCGATGGCCACGGCCGAGCATGCGCAACGCGAGCCCGAAGGCGGCCGTGGATTTGCCCTTGCCCGTCCCGGTGTGGACGATGAGCAGGCCCTTTTCGATCGTCTTGCCGGCGACCTCGGCATCCTGGACGGCCTTACGCTTTGCCATTTTGGCGCGATGCCGCTCGACCTCGTCGTCATCGACCGGTCTCGTCATGGCTGTCCCTTTATGGTGAGCGGCAATCCGGCGACGACAAGGACGACGCGATCCGCGCGCGCGGCAATCCGCTGATTGAGCAGGCCCTGAGCATCGCGGAAACGACGGCCGAGAGGATTATCGGGCACGATGCCAAAGCCGACCTCGTTGGCGACCATCACAAGCGGCGCTGCACGTCGTGTCAACGCACATTCAAGCCGCTCGATTTCAACATCGATATCCGTTCCGGCAAGCAATACGTTTGAGAGCCACAGCGTCAAACAGTCAACAAGCACGGGTGTCTCCCGATGGGCGGAGAGCGTCCCCACGAGATCGCGCGGGACTTCGAACGTGCTCCAATCTGCTCCCCGTCGCGTGCGATGGGCGGCAATGCGCTCTGCCATCTCGGCATCGCCTGGTTCGGCGGTCGCCACATAGATCCAAGGCGGCGGCAGGGCCGTGATCAAGCCCTCGGCGTAGCGGCTTTTGCCCGAGCGAGCGCCGCCGAGAACGAGCGTGAGCCCGGCGCTGCAGGATGCAGCGGGCGTTGCCAACTTCTACGCGCCGGGAACGAGTTGCCCGATCAGGGCTGTCAGTCCAACTCCACCGATGGCCGCGCCGATGAGCCGTGGTGCAAGTTCGGACACGCCGCCGCCTCGCCAGCGCACGAACAGGGCGGTTGCGACAGTGAGTGCGCTCTGGATGAGCATGAGACCTACGAGGTAGGCCTCCAGCGGGGATTTTTCCGCGCCGACGATCGACTCGCCGAACGCGTAGCCGTGGAAGAGCCCGGCAACAGCGAAAAGCGCCGCCCACGATCCCACCGACAAAGCGCGTCCGCGCGCGATCAGAATGCCTGCCAGGAGGACCGAACCGGCAACGATCATTTCTGCCCAGGGAAGGTCGATGCCGTTCACGTGCAGCATCACACCGATCGCCGAGGCAATCACGAACAGCGCCGGTAATGCCAGGTTGAGGCCGCCGATGCCAACGGCGATCCCGATCGCCAACAAAAAAGCCAGATGGTCCGGACCAATCACCGGATGGCCGATGCCGGACACCAGACCTTCAATGAATGTCGCGGGAGTCTTGCCGCCCATTACATGATGGGCAAATGCCGATGTCGCGAAAACAGAGAGCACCGCGACGAGTGCCGTGCGGCAAATGAAACGTAAGCTCATGGCGTCCCCCATACGCCTTCCACCCGAAGGCGTGGTTAAGGTTGGCATCGTCGACAGGTCTCCTGGCTCGCGGGTCCCTGCTTTCCTCCACCTTCCCGGAGCAGGAGTGTGCTCCAGTGGCTGATCGAGTGAAGCTCGCCGCTTACAGTTGCGGGGGCAGCCGCGGCTTTGGGCAATGCCCTCACCACGTTCCCTTTTTCGTCCCACCGGTGGGAGTCGACGACCGCACGACTATAGCTGCCAAGGAATCGGCCGCAAGCGCGAGGGCGCCTCGGCATTGACAAAACGCAGATGGCGGCCGTTAAGTGCCCGCGATCGACGGTCTCTCATCCGAGAGCGAACAGGGAATGCGGTGCGGAACGAATGTTCCAAAGCCGCAGCTGCCCCCGCAACTGTAGGCGGTGAGCCCGTACCAAATTGCCACTGGGAGAACCCCCGGGAAGGCGGTCACGGGCGGCGAGCCGCGAGCCAGGAGACCTACCGGCGATTCGGTCGTGGCCCGGGCGGGGTGCCTCGGGGCCGGTCGCTTCGCATCAAGCACCCGAGTTGCGGCGAGCGCCCTGCGGAGCGACACGCGTGAGCTCTATCGACAAATCGAGCGAGGCCGATGCGCAAGCATTCGCTGGTGCGGCGACCGTGTACGTATGCATCACTTGCCGACATCCGGGCGGACCCGACACGGAACCGCGGCCCGGTGCGATCCTGGCGGCGGCGACGGCGAAAGCTGCCGAAGGCAGCGGCGTCGTCATCAAGCCGGTGCGCTGCTTGGCGAATTGCACGCGCGGCTTGAGCGCGGCCGTGCGCTGCAATGGCTCCTGGACATATATCTTCGGCGGCCTCGATGCCGCGTGCGCATCAGCGCTCGTCGACGGTGCGCGCCTGCTGGCAAGCGCGGCTGACGGCATCATGCCATGGCGCGGACGCCCGCAATCGCTCAAGCACGGCATCATCGCCCGCGTCCCTCCCATCAACTTCGAGGAACCCGAATGACCAAATCGACCGCCCGCGTGCCCTGCACGATCGTGACCGGTTTTCTCGGCGCCGGCAAAACGACGCTGATCCGGCACGTCTTGGCGCACGCAAACGGGCGACGGCTGGCCGTGATCGTGAACGAGTTCGGCGATGTCGGCATCGACGGCGAAATTCTCAAAGGCTGCGGCGACGAGACCTGTCCGCGAGAGAACATCGTCGAATTGGCCAACGGCTGCCTCTGCTGCACGGTCGCCGACGACTTTGTCCCGGCGTTGGATACGATCCTGGCGCGAACACCGCCGGTCGAGCATATCGTGATCGAGACGTCGGGCCTGGCGCTGCCGAAGCCGCTGGTCCAGGCGTTTCACTGGCCGGCGATCAAGAGTCGCGTCACCGTCGACGGGGTCGTCGCCGTGGTCGACGGCGCGGCGTTGGCGGAAGGCAGGTTCGCTGCCGATCCGGCCGCGCTCGCACGCCAGCGCGAGGCCGACACCGCGCTGAATCACGACGACCCGATCGAGGAAGTCTTCGAGGATCAGATCGCCTGTGCCGATCTCGTGGTGCTCAACAAACGTGACCTGCTGGATGGCGCCCGGGCCGAGAAGGCGATCGCCGCAATCGGCAACGCCCTGCCGCGTGCAGTGAAGATCGTATCGGTGGCCGAGGGCAAGGTTGATCCGGCGGCGCTGCTCGGCCTGGACGTTGGAACCGAAAACGACATCGAAAATCGACGCACGCGCCACGACGCGGAGCTGGAACACGATCACGACGATTTTGAAAGCTTCAGCGTGGCACTGCCGGAGATTTCCGATCCGGCAACTCTCACCGCGCGCATCGCGGCTATGGCGGCGGATGCAGGCGTCCTGCGCGTGAAGGGATTCGCCGCCGTGGCAGGGAAACCGATGCGCCTGCTGGTGCAGGCGGTCGGTCCACGCATCAGCCATCACTATGACCGTGCCTGGACCGCAGCAGAGGGGCGGCAGGGTCAGCTTGTCGTCATCGGTATGAAGGGGCTCGATCGCGACAGCATCACACGCGCGCTCCTCGGGTAAAAGATGCATCTGCTGGCGACGACTTCGGCTTCCCTCGACGATGTGGTCGAAGCGGTCGATCTGCGCCAGACGCCCGGTGATATTGCGATTTTGTCTTTTGCCGACAGCGATCTGTCGGGCCTTGCGGCTGCCTGGACAGCGCAGCGGGATGTGCTTCCGAGCGTGCGGCTCGCGAACCTGCGCGATCTGCGTCACCCGTTTTCGGTCGACCTCTGGCTCGACACCGTGGGGAAGCACGCTAAGGTCGTGGTGGTGCGGCTGCTCGGCGGCGTCGACTGGTGGCGTTACGGGGTCGAGCGGCTGTCGTCGCTTGCGCGTGATCGCGGCATCGCACTCGCGCTTCTGCCCGGGGAAGATCGCGACGATCCACGCCTCGTCGAAGCCTCCACATTGCCGGCGCATGAGCTCGAGACGCTGTTGCGGTTCTTTCGCGAGGGCGGACCAGAGAACTTGGCAGCGCTGCTTCGGCGGCTTGCGCACCATGCGGGATCGCTCGTCGAGACGCCTGAGCCGCGTCCGGTGCCGCGTAGCGCGGGATATATCCCAGGCGAAGGCGCTGTCGATCTCGACCGACTCGTCTCGGCTTGCCCGAAGGGCCGGCCTTGCGTGCCGATCATCTTCTATCGCGCGATGCTGCTGGCGGCCGACACGGCACCGATAGACGCGCTGTGTCGCGCACTGTCGGAGCGTGGCCTCGCGCCTGCTCCATTGGTAGTACCCACCCTCAAGGATCGCGCGGCGGCGCAATTCATCCGTGCGGCGCTTGCGCAACTTGAGCCCGCCGTCATCGTCACCACGACCGCTTTCGCGGCTGCTGCAGCGACGGACGAGCCGACACCCTTCGATGGAACGAACGTGCCTGTGCTGCAAGCGGTGATTGCGACCACCAGACGCTCGGCTTGGGCGCAAAGTCCGCGTGGCCTCGGCCCTCCCGATCTCGCGATGCACGTTGTTCTGCCGGAACTCGACGGACGGGTGCTGCAGGGGGTGATCGCATTCAAGGGACCGCTGCCGACACGAGCCGAACTGTGTTTCAGCGCGTTCGGAAGTGTGCCTGAGGCTGACCGGATCGCGATTCTGGCCGACCGGGTGGCGGCGCTGGTGAAGCTTCAGGCGAAACCGCGGGCCGAGCGGCGCATCGCAGTGTTGTTACCGGATTATCCAGGTGTGCTGGGCCGAGGCGGTTATGCCGTCGGCCTCGACGTTCCGGCGAGCGTGCTTGCCTTGCTGTCGGACATGGAAGCGGCGGATTACGTGGTCGCCGGGGCGCCAACCACCTCGCGCGCGTTGCTCGATGCGCTGCTTGAGCCTGCGAGCGAGGCGGTTCTCCCGCTCGATCGCTATCGGGATCTCATTGGGATGTTTCCTGGTGACGCCATCGAGCGCATGCAGGCGGCATGGGGCGGCCCGGAAAGCGACGCCGACGTGCAGGATGGCGCATTTCGTTTTCGCGCGCGGACGTTCGGTAACATTATCGTCGCTTTCCCCCCCGACCGCGGACGCTCGACCGATCGGCGAGCGGACTACCACGACGCCACGTTGCCACCACGCCATGCGCTGCTCGCGTTTGCACTTTGGCTACGGCAGGTCGCGAAAGCAGATGCCCTCGTCCACATGGGCGCGCACGGCACCCTCGAGTGGCTGCCCGGCAAGGCCGTCGCGCTGACCGCCTCGTGCTTTCCGGAATTGATGGTCGGTTGCCTGCCCGTGATCTATCCCTTCCTCGTCAGCAACCCGGGAGAAGCGGCGCAGGCAAAGCGCCGGATCGGCGCGGTGACCATCGGTCACCTGCCGCCGCCGCTGGTCGAAGCAGGTCTTGTGGGGGATGCCCGCGAGCTCGAGCGGCTTCTCGACGAATATGCTCAGGCGGATGGCCTTGATCGGCGCCGGCGGGAGCGGCTCGCGCGACTGATCCTGGAACAAGCCGAGCGCACCGGGCTTGCGGTCGAAGCGCGCGTAGAGGCTAACGATAGTCCGGACGATGCATTGCGGCGCATCGACGCTTGGCTCTGCGATCTCAAGGATCTGACCATCAAGGATGGACTTCATATCTATGGGCGCGAGCCCGCGAACGCCGGCGATCCTGGTTGGCGCTCGAGCGCCCAAGCGGAACGCGTTGCAATCCTCGCCGCGCTGGACGGTCGCCGCATCGCGCCCGGTCCGGCCGGCTCGCCAGCGCGCGGGCGCCGCGACGTCCTGCCGACCGGACGCAACATGTTCATCGCCGATCCGCGCATGCTGCCGACGCCGACGGCGAGCGATCTCGGCCGCCTTGCCGCCGACGAGGTGATCCGTGCCTACGGGCAAACCCATGGCGAAATGCCGCGCGCATCGGTCATCGATCTTTGGGGGAGCGCCACCTTGCGCACCGGCGGCGAGGAGATCGCGCAGGGCCTCGCCTTGATGGGTTGCCGTCCGACGTGGGAGCAAGCGACCGGCCGCGTCACCGGTGTCGAGGTTCTGCCTACGGCGAGCATGGGGAGGTCCCGCGTCGATGTGACTTGGCGCATCTCGGGTCTGTTCCGGGACCTCTTCCCCGCCCAGATCGCTCTCATCGATGCGGCCGTGCGTGCGGTCGCTGCACGCGAGGAGGGAGTCGACGAGAACCCGCTGGCCGCTGCGCGATCGGCAGGTGCGCCGATTGCACGCATTTTCGGCACAGCGCCCGGAGTCTACGGGGCCGGTGTCGAGGATTTGCTGGGGCGCGACATCGACCGCCGCAGGCTCGGAGAGATCTACCTCGCGGCCGGGTCGCACGCCTATGGCGGCGCGGAAGGCGATGCCGTGGCGGCTCCCGGCGGCTTCGAAGCGCGCATCGCGGCCGCCGACGTGCTCGTGCACTCGGCCGAAGATCCCGCGCGCGACCTGCTGGAAGGCGCGGAGGACGTCGCCTTCGTCGGCGGCTTCGCCGCGGCAGCATCCGCGCTCGGCCGCGCCCCCGATCTCATCATTCTGGATACGACCGATCCGGCCCGTCCGCGCGCGCGGTCGCTATCCGCCGCGCTCGCGCGCATCGTACGATCGCGTGCGACCAATCCAAAGTCCATCTCGGGCCAGCTGCGGCACGGTCCGCGTGGAGCAGCCGAACTCGCGGAGACCGTCGACCGGCTCGTCGACTTTGCGGAGACGACCGGCGCCGTCGCGAGCCATTTGTTCGACCTCTTGCACGATGCCTATGTTGCGGACGATGTCGTTCGCAACTTCCTTCTTCGCGAGAATCCGGCGGCGGCGGCCGCCATCGCGGCTCGCTTCGACGCGGCGCGGCGACGCGGGCTTTGGCATCCGCGGCGCAACGATGTCGACACTAGCCTGCAAACGCTCATGAACGAGGCGGCGACGTGAACGCTCCTTTACGACGCGGCGCTTGCCCCGGACTCTCGCAACCGATGGCCACGGGGGACGGCCTGCTCGTGCGTATGACGCCGACCGGCGCGACGATGTCTTGCCAGGCATTCGCGGCATTGTGCGCGGCCGCGCGCATCTGCGGCAACGGCGTCATCGAGATCACCTCGCGCGGGAGCCTTCAGATTCGGGGTCTGACGGAAAATTCCGCGCAGCAGTTCGCGAGTGCCGTCGGGAACATCGAGGTGCCATTCTGCGAAGGTCCGCCCGTCTTGATCAATCCGCTCGCGGGCCTCGATCCCGATGAGGCGCTCGATATGAGCGCTATCGGCGCCGAACTGCGTCGCGCGCTTGCCGCAGCCGCGTTCTCGTACGACATCGGCCCGAAAGTTTGCATCGCGCTCGATGGCGGCGGTGTGCTTCACCTCGACGGCGTTGCCGCCGACGTGCGGATGCGAGCAGCGCCCGGCAGCGCACGCATTCACGTCGCTGTCGCGGGCGACGCCGAGAGCGCGACGCATCTTGGCGCTGTGGCGAGCGAGCATGCGATCGAGGCCGCCATGAAGCTTCTGCGCCTGATCGCAGCCGACGGGCCTGCGGCGCGCGCGCGGGATAGTATCGCAGCGAGCGGCGCGGCAGCGTTTTGCCACGCGCTTGCGGACATCCTGATCGATCTGCCGCGGCCGGCGCCGCGGCCGGCGCCTGATCCTGTCGGCGCGCACGTGCTTGGCGATGGAACGATGGCGATCGGTCTTGGCCTTGCCTTTGGGCATGCGGACGCGAGCGCGCTCGAGGAGCTTGCGCATGCTGCAGCGACTGCAGGCACCATGGGCCTACGTACCGCGCCAGGCCGTGCGCTCCTCGCCTTGGGCATTCCCCGACCTGGCGCTATGCGTCTCGCGGAGATCGCGCAACGGCTCGGCTTTATCGTGCGGCCGGAGGATCCGCGCCGAAAGGTGATCGCCTGCGCGGGTGCGCCGGTCTGCGCTGCGGGGGAGATCGCGACGCGTGCGCTCGCGCCGGTCCTTGCGCGCATGGCTGCGGTCGCCGGCGCACCGATGGTGCACGTCTCGGGATGCGCCAAGGGTTGCGCCTGTCCACGCTCCATGCCGCTGACGGTCGTCGGCATGGAAGGCCGATGCGGCGTGGTGGTGAACGGGTCCGCTCGCGATGAGCCTGTGGTGATCCTCGGGCCGGAAGCGCTGCCGGACGCGATATCGCGCGTTGCTGATGCAGTGCGCCGCATGCGCGCGGCGGATGAAAACAGCGCAGAGGTGCTGTCCCATCTCGACCCCGGGCAAGTCGCGCGATTGATGCTTGGCGAGGCGGCCGATGCCTGAGCGGCTCGACTATCTTCGCGACGGCGCGCGGATCTACCAGCGCTCGTTCGCGGTTATTCGCGCAGAGGCCGACCTGTCGCGCTTTTCGGCGGAGGAAGCCGAGATCGTGGTGCGCATGGTCCATGCCTGCGGCTGTGTCGACATCACGAGCCGGATCATATTCGGCGAGAATCTGGTCGATGCAGCGCGGACCGCGCTCGCGCAGGGCGCGCCCATTCTTTGCGATTCGGAGATGGTGGCGCATGGTGTAACGCGCGCGCGCCTTCCCGCACATAACGAGGTGATTTGCGCGTTACGCGATCAACGCGTGGCGCCGCTCGCACAAGAGCTTCAGACAACGCGCTCGGCCGCGGCAATCGAATTATGGAAAGATCGCCTTGGCGGCGCGTTGGTGGCGATCGGAAACGCGCCGACCGCTTTGTTTCGTCTGCTCGAAATGCTCGATGCCGGGGCGGCCAAGCCTGCCGCGATTCTCGGCATCCCCGTCGGCTTCGTCGGTGCCGCAGAAGCAAAGGATGCGCTGGCGGCGAACTCGCGCGGCGTTCCATTCCTTACCGTGCTCGGACGCATGGGCGGAAGCGCTATGACGGCAGCCGCGGTCAACGCTCTGGCGAGGCCGGGAATATGAACGGTAAGCTCATCGGCGTCGGCGTTGGACCGGGCGATCCGGAGCTCATCACGCTCAAGGCGGTGCGCGTGCTGGAACAAGCCGATGTGGTGGCACATTTCGCCAAGGCCGCACACAGCGGAAACGCGCGAACCATCGCTGCACGCTATTTCAAACCCGGTGTCCGCGAACTTTCCCTCGTCTTCCCGGTGACCACCGAGCTGCCCAAGGACGAAGCACGGTACTGCGATATCATTTGCGCGTTCTACGACGGCGCCGCGCGCGACCTCGCCGCGCATCTCGACGATGGTCGCCTCGTCGCCGTGATCTGCGAGGGCGACCCGCTGTTCTACGGCTCCTACATGCACCTGCACGTGCGCTTGGCGCCTCGCTTCCGCACCGAGATCGTCGCCGGCGTGAGTGGTATGTCCGGGTGCTGGTCGGCCGCCGGCACTCCGATTGCGCAGGGCGACGACGTGTTCTCGGTCATTCCCGGCACGCTCGCGCAAGACGAGCTGGAGCGGCGGCTGGCTGAAGCGGATGCTGCCGTCGTGATCAAGCTCGGACGCAATCTCCCGAAAGTGCGGCGCGCGCTCGAACGGGCCGGACGCCTCGATCGCGCCGTCTACGTTGAGCGCGGTACCATGACTGGTGAAAGAGCGATCGCGCTTGCCGCCAAGCCCGACGACTGTGCACCCTATTTTGCCGTGGTGCTGGTGCCGGGCTGGGATGGACGGCGATGAGCGGCTCGCTCACGGTGGTCGGGCTTGGCCCGGGCGATGCCCGCTGGCTCACGCCGGAGGCGGATGCCGCCTTGGCCGCCGCCGATGCGCTGTTCGGTTACGGAGCTTATCTCGACCGCGCCCCTGTTCGTGAAGGCCAGAGCCGGCATCCCTCGGACAACCGTCAGGAAGCGTTGCGAGCACGCGCCGCTCTCGAACGGGCAGGAGCCGGGAGCAAGGTTGCCTTGGTGTGCGGTGGCGATCCCGGCGTATTCGCGATGGCGGCGGCGGTTTGCGAGCAGATCGAAGCGGGCCCGCCTGCTTGGCGTACGCTCGACGTGGAGATCGTGCCCGGCGTCACAGCGATGCTGGCGGTGGCCGCGCGTGTCGGTGCACCGCTCGGCCACGATTTCTGCGCGCTGTCGCTGTCCGATAACTTGAAACCGTGGCCTGTGATCGAGCGCCGTCTCGACGCGGCGGCGCAAGCGGGATTCGTCATTGCGCTCTACAATCCGGTTTCGCAGGCGCGGCAATGGCAGCTCGCGGCGGCCTTCGAGCGCCTGCGGCGTTATCTCCCGGCGACGACGCCTGTCGTATTCGGCCGTGCAGTCGGCCGGATCGACGAGGCCATCGCGGTCGCGACGCTGCAATCGGTTGATGCCTCGGGTGCAGATATGGCCACGCTCGTCATCGTCGGTTCGGCCGAGACACGCCTGGTGCCGCGGCCGGGCCACACGCCGCTCGTCTATACGCCGCGGAGCGCGAGCGCATGATCGAGCCAGCTCACTACGTCCTCGACGGTGCCGACGCTCGGTACATCGGGCAGCGCCGGGCGCCGCAGCAAGATGACGGGAAGGCCGAGCACTCGCGCGGCCGCGATCTTGCCGTAGGTCGCCGTTCCACCGCTGTTCTTGGCCACGACAACCTCGATCGCATGTGTAACCAACAATGTTCGATCGTCGGCTTCGGTGAATGGCCCGCGACCGGTGAGATAGGAGGCGTGCGGTACCTGGAGCGGCGGATCGACCGGTTCGACGCTACGCACGAGATAGTGGTGCTGCGGCGCTCGCGCGAAGATTCCGATCTCGGTCTTGCCGAGTGTGAGAAAAACATGGCGCGGCGTTTCGCCGAGCGCCTCCACGGCCGCCGCGGCATCCGCCACCTCGATCCAACGGTCGCCGGGGAGCGGCGCCCAGGGCGGACGCCGAAGCGCGAGCAAGGGGACGCGTGTGGCTGCCGCCGCCGCGGCTGCATTGGCCGAAATGATCGCGGCGTACGGATGCGTCGCGTCGATGAGAGCATCGACGCGTTCGGTTGTGAGATATCGCGCAAGGCCGTCGGCGCCGCCGAATCCGCCGATGCGCACCGGCGCACCTTGCGTGGCCGGCGCCGCGGTGCGGCCCGCGAGCGAGACCGTAACGGCCGTGTCCGCGCGTTCGCCGAGACGCTCCGCCAGACGTCGCGCCTCCATGGTGCCGCCGAGAATGAGGATGCGCCGCATGTCGTTCGCTGAATCCCGCGCGCGCAAGACTGCCGCACCGTCCCGCTGGTTGTCTATCGTCGGAATCGGCGAAGACGGGATCGAAGGACTGACGCCTACTGCACGAGGCCTGATCCAAGCGGCAGAGATCGTGTTCGGCGGCGGGCGCCATCTCGCTCTCGCCGCACCGCTCATCCGTGGCGATACCCGGCCGTGGCAGAACCCGTTCGAGCGCTCGATCGATGAAATTTTGGCGCAGCGCGGCCGGGACGTGTGCGTGCTCGCCTCCGGCGACCCATTCGTTCACGGCGTCGGCTCGGTCCTGTTGCGGCATGTCGACCCTCGCGAAACGGTGGCGGTGCCGGCGCCCTCGAGTTTCAGTCTTGCCGCGGCGCGGCTTGGCTGGGCGCTGCCGGAGACGACCCAGCTCTCGCTGCATGCCCGCTCGCTCGATCTCATCCGTCCACATCTGCAGCCGGGCGCGCGAGTGCTCGCGCTCACGTCAGACGGCGAGGGACCGGCCGCGCTCGCTCGGCTGTTGAGCGAGATTGGCTTCGGCAATTCGCGCCTGAGCGTGCTCGAGGCA
>CBFGVM010000032.1:0-18066 GCA_965652015.1 uncultured Alphaproteobacteria bacterium | reverse complement strand
GGCGAGACGATCCTGATCGTCGACGACGACGACCTGGTGCGCCCGTCCGCTGTCAGCCTGATCGAGAGCTTGGGCTATCGTGTGCTGTCGGCGGGGAACGGCCACGACGCACTGGAAATCCTGCGTCAAAATACTCGGATCGATCTGCTATTCACCGATCTTTTCATGCCCGGCGGAATGCATGGTCCTCAACTCGTAGTCGAGGCGCGGCGCCTGCGCCCAGAACTAAAGGTCCTCTTCGCATCGGGTTATCTGAACTACTCCGTGCTCCGCCGCGGGCTCGATCCCGGAATCCAAAAAGTGAGCAAGCCCTATTGGCCGGATGAGCTGGCGGCGAAATTGCGCGAGGTCCTCGAGAGTCACACGCCCGTCGCCGAGGATCAATGATCTGCCGCGGTTGAGCGCGACTGGAGCGCGGCACAGCGGGGAGCGTCTGTCTTGGCAAGGTTTCGCGCGAAACGAAATCGCGGTCGCCCGGCTTAACCACGACGTAGGCACGAGCTTGAACGCCTGCAGCATGATTGCGCTCACAAGCCGACGCTGTGCGGAAACCAGCGCGCCTGCAGCCGCGCAAATTCGCCATTGTCGCGCAGCGTCGCGAGCGCGCGATTGACCGCCTCGCACAGCGGCGCATTTTGCTTGGCAAAGGCGATCCCGAGCTTTTCGTGGGTGGGCACCTCGAGCGCGACCGACAATTGCCCACGATCCTTTACCAGCCACGAGATGACCGGGAAGAGCTTGATCACGAGCCCGATGCGTCCCGCCTCAAGATCGTCGAGCGCCGTCGCTATGCCGTGATAGGGATAGTATTTGATGCCGGCGATCGCGCCTTCCGCCAACAGCCGCTTGGCCACGAAATCGGATGTATTGCCGGACTGGATGCCCGCGGTCTGGCCGTGCAGATCGCCGAGCGAGCTGACGTTCGGCGTCGAGCGACGATTCACCGCCACTCCCTGATTGAATTCGAGGTAGGGCTGCGAGAACAGCACGACGGCGGCGCGTTCCGGGGTAATGGTCGTTCCCGAGATGACGGCGTCGCAGCTGCCTTTTGCGAGGCCGTCGAAGATGCCGTTGAAATCATCCCCCGCATACCGCACCGGCTGCAGCGCGAGGCGGAGCTGCGCACAAATCGCGCGCATCAGCTCAATGTCGAAGCCGGTCGCCGATCCGTCCTCGATGAGATCAAACGGAGGATCGGGATAGGCGGACGCAACGACCAAGGTTCCGGGCGATAAAGTCAGTCCCATGGGCCGCGTCGATTCAAGCTGCCCGACATCGTGCGGACACGATGGTTGCGAGGACGCAACCGCAACGTCGCGCCGTCCTACTCTGCCGCCTCGCGCAGCGGGCGCGGATAAATGCGATCGTAGAGCTCGGGCCGCTGCCATTGCGGCCCCAGCACGCCCTGCTTGGTCGCGCAGGTCTCGGACGAGCCCACCTCGTCGCGGGTTGCGCGCAGATATCGCACGCGCTCGAGGCTCACGTCGATCACCGCGGTGCCGGCAATGGTGCTCTCGTACAAGATTTCCTCCGGGCTCGCGACCATGGCCAGCCCGCGCTCGGAATGATCGAACAGGTTCTGCGTCGTGACCACGATCGCGAGGTTCTCGATCGCGCGCGCCCAAATGAGTGTGCGCCAGGTTGCCCAGAGCTTTCGCTTGTCCTTGCCTGCCGGCATGAAAATCAGCTCGGCGCCGCGCAAGGCGAGCGCGCGCGAGACCTCGGGCATGTAGACCTCGCTGCACATCGCGAGCCCAACCTTGCCGTGTACAGTCTCGAACACCGGGAATTCGTCGCCCGGCACCCACTGGAATTCCCACGCCGTGCCCCCGGTATAGATCCACGGACCATTCGGATGCGTGCGGCGGTAGCGCGCGGGAGCGCGGCCGTCGGGATAAGCCATGCAGATGAGGTTGTAGGCGGTCGCAGCCCTGGTATCGATCGGCGCGATGGTGCCGAACACAACATGGGTGCGGTGCTTCGCCGCCGCCTCGACCATCGCCCCGGTCGGGTCGAAGCTCGCCGGCATGCGCCACGGCCCGGGGTAGGTCTCGGGAAAGCAGACAAACTCGGCGCCTTCGCCGGCCGCGCGTGCGATGGCGCGCTCCGCGTCGACGATGTTCGCGGCGTCGCTGCCCGGCGGATGGCAAATCGGTTGCACCACTGCAATGCGGAAGGTCATGGGGCTCGCTCCTGCTTGACGCTTACCGTCTCGTCTTTGCCGGCAGAGTGAAGCGGCGGCGCGGCGTGGTCAAGCAAGCCATGCCGAGCGGGATCGCTGTCGGAAGACCAGTATGCCGACGATCGCCAGATTGATGGCATTGGCAGCAACGCCGGCGGCGAAGGCTGGCGCGTAGGTCCCGAAGTGATCGTAAAGCACGCCCGCCAGCCATCCCCCGAGCGCCATGCCGCTCCCGCTGCATAAGAGAAGTGTCGGGATGCGCCAGTAGGCCTCCGCCGCCGGAAACAGCTCTCGGATGGCGAGCACATAGGCCGGGATAATGCCGGCAAAGCCCAGGCCGAAGGCGGCGGAGACCGTGAACAGGCCGATTTCATCCTGGGTGAACATGAACGCCGCCATGGCGATGATCTGGAATATCGAGCCCGTCAGCACGGTATTGAGACCGCCCATTCGATCGGAGACCCAGCCCCAGAATTGACGGCTGACGAATGCGGTGCCCAAGAGCACCGACAACATCGCCGCGCCGTGCGATGCGACGATGCCGAGATCGCTGCAGAACGCAGGCAAATGCGCCTGTGGAATGGCCATCGGAACACAGCAGAAGATGCTGGCCGTGGCCATCAGCGCGAACACGAGACTCGGTGGCCAGCCCATGACGCTGTTGGGCGCGGACATGGCGCCGAACGCGCCCACCGGCAGCGGCAGCTCGGGCGGCCGACGCAAAAAGATCACGGCCAGCGGGACGACGACGGCGACCTCGAGCAGGCCGTAATACAGCATGGTCTGCCGCCAACCGCCGTAGGCGACGGCGCGCTCGAACACCGGCGGCCACACCGCCCCGGCCACATAACTACCGCTCGAAATCAGCGCCAGCGCCGAGCCGCGCCGGCGATCGAACCAGCGGCTGATATAAACGTAGAACGGCGCGTTCATGCCGCCGACGCCGAAAAAGCCTACGAACAGGCCTTGGCCGATATAGAGCTGCCAGGCTTCGCCGCCGGTCGACAGCGCAAGCCCGATGAAAATCATCACCGCACCGAAGATGACGGTCGAGCGAACCCCGACGCGTTCGGCGACGTAGCCCATGACCAGGCCGCCGGTGCCGAAGCCGATCCAAGCGAACGCGGTCGCCAAGGCCGGAACCGAGCGCAGGTCGCCCAGTTCGGCGGCGATCAGCTTGAGCGCCACAATGGTGATCCAAGGCGCGCCGAACGACAGCGCCAGGATCACGAGCACGACGGTCGCGAGGACCCATGACGACCGGGCTTCGATGGACCGCACGCCTATTCGTTCATGCATTCTCGCTGGTGCCTTGTTGGCACGCGCCAGTCGCTGCCACCGCGGAGCTGACGCTCTTTGATGTTCTTAGAGAGGGGCCTGAAGCGGCGCGACGCCGCGGCTCAGGAACATGTCATGACGGGCGCTCGTCCCTAGTCTTTTGTTCTGAGAGCCAAGTCTACTGCTTTCGCTGTGCTGCTGCGAGGCCGCAACCTTCGGGGCAGCTCTGTGCAAAACAACAGTTGAGCTTGACAAGAACCTGAAGCAGTGGCCCGAAGCCGAGTTCGCCAAACCGGCGATGCTGTGGACAACCGTTAAAGAAGCTGTTGACCATTTTGTGAATCGGCGGCCGCTGCCTCTGGATAAGAGGCGGTGAATATCAGGGATGAGGAGCTGAGCCCATGCCCGAGGCTGCGCGCATTGACGCCGCCACCGTGGTCGCCCGGCTCGTCAGCGATGCCGCAACCGCGCGGAAAATCACCGACGCTTTCGCCGAGAATCAGTTCGCGGTCTCGGCCTTCGAGGAAGGTCCTCGTCGCTGGTCGCTCGCCATCCATTTCCACGACCGGCCCGATGAGGCGGCGGTGCGGGCGCTGGTCGCTTCCGCCGCCGGCGCGGCGGCGGCCCGCGCGCTAACGTTCGAGACGCTCGCGCCCACGGATTGGGTGCGCAAGAGCCTCGAAGGCCTCGATCCGGTCGAGGCCGGCCGCTTTGTCGTGCACGCAGCGCATGCGCGCCCACGGGTGCGGCCCAACCGGATCGGCATCGAGATCGACGCAAGCCTCGCCTTCGGCACCGGCCACCACGGGACCACGCGCGGCTGCCTGCTCGCCATCGACCAGATCGTGAAGGCGCGAAGGCACAAGCCTGCCGCCAGCCGCCCGTCGGCCCATCCTCGCAGACGGCGCAAACAAACTGTCGCGCTTGACGTCGGCACGGGTACCGGCGTGCTCGCCATCGCGGTGGCTAAGTCATTGCGTCGACCGGTGCTTGCAAGCGATCTCGATCGCCGCGCGGTCGCCATTGCGCGCGGCAACGCGCGCAGCAACCGAGTGGGTGGCGCAGTTGAGGTCATCCACGCCGCCGGCCTGCGCGCTGCGACCTTCCGCGTCCGCGGCCCCTACCGACTGATCCTTGCCAATATCCTGCTCGATCCGCTCAGGGAACTGGCAACGCCGATAGCACGGCTCCTTGCGCCCAAAGGGCACGTCGTGCTCTCGGGTCTGCTCGCGCCGCAGGCCGCGGCCGCACTCGCAAGCTATCGCGCGCGCGGCCTCGCCCTCGTGCGCCGCCTGACGCTCGAGAATTGGGCCACGCTCATTCTCGTGCGCCCGGCGGGGCGGCGCGCGGCGAAGCGCGGGCGTACTGCTGGCTGACGCGGCGTCTTCGGCCGGATCGCGAGAGCATTGCCGGGTTGCAAGGGGCTCAATAGATTGCCGCCATGTTCGAAGCCCGCTTCCAGTCATTCGAAGACAAGGCCGAACGTGCCGCCAGCGGACCTCGTGTTGCTGCGCTGCGCACCGAACTGGCGCGGCGCGGCTTGACCGGGTTCATCGTGCCGCGCTCCGACCGCCACCAGAACGAATATGTGCCGGCGTGTGAGCAGCGCCTTGCTTGGCTGACCGGCTTTACCGGCTCTGCCGGCGACGCCATTGTTCTGATGCAGCGCGCGGTGCTGTTCGTCGACGGACGTTACACCCTGCAGGTGCGTGACCAGGTGGATACCTCGATCTTTGCGATTGAACACCTGATCGAGATGCCGCCCGATCGCTGGATCGGAGAGAATCTCACGGCCGACGACCGGCTCGGCTACGATCCCTGGCTGCACACCGTCGAGGCGGTGGAGCGGCTGGAGAAGGCCTGCGCCGCTGTCGGCGCGAAGTTGATCGCGGTCGAGCCCGACTTGGTCGACGCCATTTGGACCGACCGGCCTGCCCCACCGCTCGGAGAAGTCAAGCTGCACGATCGGCGCTTTGCCGGCGAAGACGCCAGCGAAAAACTTGCCCGTATTCGTGCGGAGCTGGCAAAGCAACGCGCCGACGCGCTGGTCGTGTCGGATCCCCATGCCGTCGCCTGGACGTTCAACATCCGTGGCGCCGACCTCGCTCACACGCCGCTTCCGCTCGCCTTCGCCATCGTGCCGCAGACGGATCCGCCCTCGCTCTATATCGAGGGCCGAAAGCTCTCGAACGAGGTACGCGACCGCCTCGAGGCAATCGTCGGCGTTTGCGAACCTTCCGACTTCGCGCGCGCGGTCGAGGAGCTCGGCCGGCAACAGAAGAGCGTGCGACTCGACCAGGGCACCGCGGCCGAGGCGCTCGCGCGTCTCATCACCAGCCACGGTGGCAAGGTTAGCCGGGGGGCCTGTCCGATCGCGTTGATGAAGGCCGTTAAAAATGAGGTCGAGATCGCCGGCGCACGCGCGGCGCACCTCCGCGACGGCGCCGCCGTCACCCGCTTTCTCGCCTGGTTCGATCAGGAGGCGCCGCGCGGCAAGCTCACCGAAATTGACGCCGTCGCAGCGCTCGAAAGCTTTCGCCGCGACACCGGCCTGCTCAAGGATATTTCCTTTCCGACCATTGCCGCAGCCGGCCCCGACGGCGCGATCGTGCACTACCGCGTTACGAGAAAGAGTAATAGGGCCATCGTACCTGGTGAGTTGTTTCTCATCGACTCCGGCGGCCAATACGAGGACGGGACCACCGACGTCACCCGCACCGTTGCGGTCGGTGAGCCGACCGCCGAAATGCGCGACCGTTTCACTCGCGTGCTCAAGGGCCACATTGCGATCGCCCGCGCGGTCTTTCCCGAGGGAACGACCGGCGCGCAGCTAGATTCCTTTGCGCGCCAGTTCTTGTGGGCCCAGGGTCTCGACTTCGATCACGGCACCGGCCACGGCGTCGGCAGTTACCTCTCGGTGCACGAAGGCCCGGCGCGCATCTCCAAGCTCGGCACCACCGCGCTCAAGCCCGGCATGATTCTGTCGAACGAGCCCGGTTACTACAAAGCCGGCGCCTACGGGATCCGCATCGAGAATTTGGTGCTGGTGGTTCGCGCCCCGGCGGTCGCCGGCGCGGAGAAACCGCTCAACGCGTTCGAGACGCTCACACTCGCTCCGATCGATCGCCGGATGATCGTGGCCGAGATGCTCACGCTGGAGGAAACCGCCTGGCTCGATGCGTATCACGCCCGAGTCTTTGCGATGCTGGCGCCGGCGCTCGATACCGAGGCGCGCGCCTGGCTCGCCGCCGCAAGCCGTCCGCTTCGCGGAAGCTGAAGCGGCTGGACCGATCCCTTGCGCGAGCCAACGGGAAAGGACTGCAGCGAGGCGCGCCGCACGCCATGGCGGCTCCTGGCGCTACTGATCGCAATGGCTGGGATGAGCTCGCTGTCGCTGAACATTCTGGTGCCGGCGATGCCTGGGCTCGCGACCAAGCTCGCGGCTGATCCCGCCGGCGTGCAACTCACGGTCTCGCTCTATCTCATGGGCTTGGCCGCGGCGCAGCTTGTGTTTGGGCCGCTGTCGGACCGTTTCGGCCGCCGGCCGGTCGTGCTGGCGGGCCTCGCGCTGGCTACGGTCGCCAGCACCGCCGCCATCTTCGCGGCGAGCATTGCAACTCTCGTCATCGCGCGTGTCGCGCAATCGCTCGGCGCCTCGACCGGCCAGACCATCGGTCGCGCGATCATCCGCGATCTCTACGACCGCCAACACGCAGCCTCCATGATCGGGCTGGTCACCTCGGTCGTCGTGCTCATGCCGATGGTCGCGCCACTCATCGGAGGTATCCTCGACACACTCTTCGGATGGGAGGCGATCTTTGCCTTCACGGCGGCCGTGAGCTTCGCGGTATGCGCCTGGGCGATGCTGGATTTGCCGGAGACTCGCAATCTCTCACTTGCGCCGAACTCGGAACGTCACTTCCGCGCCGACCTCGCGGCGTTGGCGGCAAGCCCGCGCTTCTTCGGCTACGCGCTCTGCGCCGGGCTCGGATCCGCGCCATTCTTCAGTTTCCTCGGCGCCGCGCCCCACGTCGTGGTGAGCATGCTGGGACGCACGTCGGCCGAGTACGGGCTATGGTTTTTCGTTCCCTCGATCGGATTCATGGCCGGTAACTTCGCGATTTCGCGGCTCACGACGCGTTTCGGCATTGACACTTTGATCTGGTGGGGGATCGCGTTCACCATCGTCGGCTGCTTGCTGAACGTGTTGGTATACGTCGCATTGCCGGGCTGGGACATGTTCACCATCTTCCTGCCGCAAATCGTCATCGGGTTCGGCAACGGTCTGCTGCTGCCGACTGCGATCGCCGGCGCCGTGAGCATACGGCCGCAGGTTGCAGGTACCGCATCAGGGGTCACCGGTTTTATCCAAATGGGGATCGCCGCCGTCGCCGCCCAACTCGGCGGCCACGTCATTGCGCATGCAGTGGATGCCCTGCCGATGCTGCTGCTCATGCTGGCGTTCGGCGTGACGACCGCAGCCGCGGTTTTCACCCTGCTACGGCGGTAAGCTCAGCCCATCCGCTGGCCGCATTCTTACCGGCTCCGGATCGCCTTGCTTGCTCGAGCGTCATGCGCCACAGCCGCGACGGCTTTGCTCGCGATAGCCGCGAGTAGCTGAAAAAATCCCAACTCCGCAACGTTGAGAGGATCGGTAATGTAAAAGCTGAATTTGGGAGGAAAGAAGAAATACGCCGCCGCCAACCCGCTAGCAAACGACGTCAGCACGGCAAGGGTGCTGCCGTAGTGCATCGCGATCACGACCGTCGGCAGGAGATACACAAATATCAGCGGCTTTGCGTCCAGAAACGAGTCGACCGCAAGCAACACAACCGAGGTCAGAAGGATCGCGGAGAAAGCGACCAAAACTGACGCGAGCGCTTCCAGCGTGCGTGACTGTTGCGCGAGCTTGCCGTGAACATCAGGTCGATGATTTTCTGCAATCCACACTGAAAGCAAGGAGCCGAAGACATAAACGGCAAGGCTGACGCTCTCGTCACGAGCGGGTACGCCGGCAGAAAAGAACGAAGCCGGATATTCCGACCAGACGGCGACGAGACTGGCCGCGATCGCAAACAGCCCCGCCCCCGCGCCGCCGATGAGAGCTGAGAGGAGGCCGGCCGGATAATAGGACACCAGCGGCATGATGTTGCCGCTCGACACCGCAAAACCGGAGCGAATGAGCGTCGCGACACCGATACACAGGATCGCGAAAATGTAAGCGGAAAACGAGTTCGGAGGCACGCCCTCGAGAATAAATCTCTGCAGCTTGAAAAATAAGCCACTACCGGATCGGTACTCGTTTCCCTGCTGCGGGCAGGGCACACCGAGAGCGCGATACCGCCCGCCGATCCAGGTGATCAGGATGGCTACCAGAGCAAAGATGGTGAGATCGATCGCCTGCAGTGCCGCCGGAATCTGACTTTCCAGACCGAATGACTTCAACCCCAGCAGCATCAACAACATCAACAACGTGCATAGACCAAGCGCCAAAAGGCCGGCGGGAATTCCTTCCCACACGGTCACGCAGAATATGGCGGTGTTGTACAGAATTGACGGGGCAAAATCGTGGATGAGCTCGGCCAAGACGAAATGAGCGACGGCGGCGAGCCCGATGCAGGCAAAACCTGGAGCGATCCACACCCCGGACTGCCGAGTCTCTTTGGATCGTCCCGCCCAGTCATTGCGCCACGGCGCAAGCATGCGACGAAATTTTTCGATCATGCTCGGGTTGCCAGAGAACTAACACGTTAATCGGCAAGACAATGAGCCGCCCCACTCAATCAACTACGCCTTTCGCAACTCAAGCATGCACCACTCGATACGCCGTCAGCGTCGTCGGATTTGTGCATGCATTCCCGCGGCACGGCAGCTCAGCTTTAGTCTAGCTGCTGTCTGGGCGCCAGCCCGGTCGCTCGCGGCATCAGCGGGAGCGTGTCGCCGATGCGATCGCCTGGTGGATAAGCTCTGGCTTCACGGGTAACCGATTGAACTCGGCCGCGAACGGGCGCAACGCGTCGGACACGGCGTTGGCAATCACGGCTGGCGGCGCGATGGGGCCACCTTCTCCGACGCCCTTGACGCCGAGTGGATTGAGCGGGGAAGGCGAATGTTGGTGGATCAGCTGCATGTTCGGTACTTCGCACGCAGTGGGAATCATATAGTCCATGAACGAGCCGGCAAGCAGCTGGCCATCTCGATCATATTTGAATTCCTCCAGCAGCGCGCCGCCGATGCCTTGAGCGGCGCCGCCGATGATCTGGCCCTCGACCAGCATTGGATTGACGACAACGCCGCAATCGTGCGCGATGGCATATTGCTCGATGGTTACGTGTCCGAGCTCGACATCGACCTCGAGCACCGCCGCGTGCACCGCATAGGACCAAGTGACGGTTGGCGGTTCATAGTAATAAGTCTCCTCCAATCCGGCATCCGTGCCCGGCGGCCGCCGATGATCCCAGCCGGGGCGCGCCGCGCGCGCGACATCGGCGAGCGAAACCTCGGCGCCCGGCACACCGACGATGCCGACCCCGTTCTTGCGGAGCTCGAGGTCGCCGATCGCGCACTCCAACAGATTGGCGGCGATGGCGAACACCTTGGCGCGCAGGCGTTCGCTTGCGCCGTGAATAGCTGCCGACAAGGTCACGGTGCTGCGGCTTGCGATGGTGCCAAACCCAATGGCGATCGCCGCGGTGTCGGCAAGCGACATCACCACATCGTCCGGATCGACGCGCCAGATGTCCGCCACGACCTGCGCGAAAATCGTTTCCATACCCTGGCCCTGGGGGCAGGCGCCGGACGACACGAAGATCTTCCCTGAAGGATCGATCCGTACCATCGCGCTCTCGAAAGGGCCAACGCCGGTGCCCTCGACATAGCAGCCGATCCCGAGACCGAGATAGCGGCCCTCTTCGCGTGCTGCGCGCTGGCGCTCGCGGAACGCGGCGACGCCGCCGATCGCCGCCAGCGCCTGCCGCAGCGCGCGCGGATAATCTCCGCCGTCGTAGACGATGGGCTCGCCATCGCGGTAGGGAATGCCCACGCGATAGGGCATTTCGTCGGGGCGGATCATGTTTCGCAAGCGCACGTCGGCCGGCTCAAGCCCGAGCTCGCCGGCAACGACATCAACGATGCGCTCCATCGCGAAGGCAGCTTCCGGCCGTCCGGCTCCCCGGTAAGGCGCGTTCGGAACCTTGTTGGTTGCGGCGATCCTGGCATCGATCGCGACGGCGTCGATTTTGTAGGGGCCGATCAAATGGACCGCGGTGTTGTAAACCACGCCGGCTCCAATGGGATTCCACGCTCCGCAGTCGACGACGAAACGGTCACGCAGCGCCAAGATCCGGCCTTCGTCGTCAAACCCGACTTCGACCTCGTGCAACTGGTCGCGTGAATGACACGAGCACACCAGATGCTCGCGGCGGTCCTCGATCCATTGCACCGGCCGAGCGAGCCTGCGCGCCAGGAACGGAATCAACAGATCTTCTGGGTAAACATGCCCCTTTAGCCCAAAACCCCCGCCCACATCGAGCGCGACGCAGCGCACGCGCGCCTCGGGAAGCCGCAACACCGCAGCCGCCTCGCGGCGCACCCAATGCACGACCTGGGTGGCCGACCAGATGGTTACCGAATCCGTGCGTGCGTCATGGACACCAACGACGCCACGACATTCCATCGGCGCGGCGGCGTAGCGCTGATGATAAAAGCGGCGTTGCAGCTTATGCGGGGAGCGGGCAAATGCGGCATCGACGTCGCCCTTGCCGATCCTGAAAGCGCCGATGAGATTGGTGTGGAATTTTTCGTGGACGATCGGTGCATCCGGGCGCAACGCCTGTTCCGGATCGATGACGCCCGGAAGACGATCGAGATCGAAACCGACCAACTGCGCCGCGTCTTCCGCGGCATGGCGGCTCTCGGCCACGATGACGGCGACCGCCTCGCCGACATGGCGAACCTTGTCGTGGGCGAGAAGGGGTTGCTGGGGGTTGATGAACTTGTGCTGGACCAACGCCGTCCATTTACTCGGCAGCGTGAGCTGCGTGTCCGGCACCGGCGGCAAGAGCCGCAGAAGATCCGCGCCGCTTAACGCACAGGCGACGCCCGGCGCGCGGGCAGCCGCCGCCAGATCCACAGCGCGGATGCGCGCATGGGCGAGCGGGCTGCGGACGAAGACCGCGTGCAGCATGTGCGGCAGATTGAGATCTGCAATGAATTGTCCTCGACCGGTCAGCAGGCGATGATCCTCGCGACGCGGCAGCGAGCGGCCGATGAAAGAAGTTGCCTTCGGATCAGTCATTCGCGCGGAATCATGCAGTCATTCCGGAGCGCCGCGAACAGCCGCGCTCGGAATCGATAGCCGAGCTTGGGGAGGGTCGCCAGCGTCATTACATCAAGGACCCTGGCGTACGAGATCGAACCATTCGTCTTCGGAGAGCACGGCCACGCCGAGGTCCTTGGCCTTGCCGAGCTTCGAGCCGGCGCCGGGACCTGCGACCACGTAGTCGGTCTTCTGGGATACCGAACCCGCAACTTTCGCGCCGAGCCGTTCCGCCATGGCCTTTGCTTCCTCGCGGGTCATCTTTTCGAGTGATCCGGTAAAGACCACGGTCTTGCCCGCGACCGCAGAGTGCGCCGCCGGCTTTTCGGCATCGAGGATTTGCACCTCCTTTGTGAGCTGCTCAACGATATCGCGATTGTGCTTCTCGCCGAAGTACGCGGCGATGCTGTCGATTACAGTGTCGCCTATCTGGTCGAGATTATCCATTTCGGCGCGCGCGTCGGCATCACCTCGGGCGACCAGGATGCAGGCCTCGTGGAACGCCCCCCATGATCCGTAGCCGCGCGCGAGCGCGCGCGCGGTAGTCTCCCCCGCGTGCCGCATGCCGAGCGCATAGATGAAGCGCTCCAGGGTTATCTCGCGCCGCGTCCTGATCGCATTGAACAGATTGCGCACCGACACTTCGCCAAAACCTTCGTGCTCCTCCAGCCTGATCTTCGAATTGCGCGCCTCGAGCGTGAAGATTTGGGCTGGCTCCGTTACCCAGCCTTGCTCGAAGAACAGCATGATTTGCTTTTCGCCCAGCCCCTCGATGTCGAAGGCGCGGCGGGAGACAAAATGCTTCAAATGCTCGACCTTCTGG
Organism: uncultured Alphaproteobacteria bacterium; assembly: GCA_965652015.1. GTDB lineage: Bacteria > Pseudomonadota > Alphaproteobacteria > Rhizobiales > Xanthobacteraceae > VAZQ01. The sequence continues at coordinate 5,466 of CBFGVM010000032.1, read as the reverse complement.
GAGGGACATGCAAACTCTCCGGTGCAGCGCGCAACCGCCCCCTCCTCGCCGGTCGCCGTGGTGTCGCGCACCACCTCCGTATGCAAGGGACAAGGGCAGCGGCTGGGAAACTTGTAAGGCTTCGCCGATTTCGGGCGTTTCTCCAAAACCACGCCCAGCACCTGCGGGATGACGTCCCCCGCGCGCTGAATCGTCACCGTGTCGCCGATGCGCACGCCGAGCCGCTCGATCTCGTCCGCGTTGTGCAGTGTGGCGTTTTGCACGACCACGCCGCCCACGGTGACCGGCTCCAGCTTGGCCACCGGTGTAAGCGCGCCGGTGCGGCCGACCTGGATCTCGATCGCCTTGACCACGGTGGCGGCCTTCTCGGCGGGAAACTTGTGCGCAATCGCCCAGCGTGGATTGCGCGAGACGAAGCCGAGGCGCTGCTGCCAATCGAGGCGGTCGACCTTATAAACGACGCCGTCGATGTCGTAATCGAGCGTTGCGCGCTCTGCCTCGATCTCGTGATGGAACGCGAGCATCGCCTCGATCGAGTCGCAGATTTGCATCAGCGGGTTGGTCTTGAAGCCGCGAGCCGCAAACCATTCGACCATGCCGGATTGGGTTCGCGCAGGCAGCGCGCTCATGTCTCCCCAGCTATAGGCAAAGAAGCCGAGCGGGCGCGAGGCCGTGATTGACGGATCGAGCTGGCGCAGCGAGCCCGCCGCCGAGTTACGCGGGTTGGCAAAAATCTGTTTGCCCGCCGCCTTCTGCCTTTCGTTCAGGGCCAGGAAGGCGGACTTGGTCATGTACACTTCGCCTCGTACTTCGCACACATCGGGCACCCCTTTGCCGCGCAGCTGCTTCGGGATGTCGGCGAGCGTTCTTACATTCCCGGTCACGTCTTCACCTTCGGTGCCGTCGCCGCGGGTCGCGCCGCGCACCAGGCGCCCGCCCTCGTAGCGCAACGTGCAGGATAAGCCGTCGATCTTCGGCTCGGCCGTGAACACCACCTTCTCGTCTGCGGGCAGACGCAAAAACCGGCGCATGCGTTGGACGAACTCGGCCACCTCGGCATCGGAGAACGCGTTGCCGAGCGAGAGCATCGGCACCGCGTGCCGAACTTTCGCAAACTTTTGCGACGGCTGCGCGCCAACGCGGCGCGAAGGCGAGTCTTCCCGCACCAGCTCGGGAAAGCGCGCTTCGATCTCCTCGTTGCGCCGGCGCAACGCGTCGTAAGCGGCGTCCGACACCCTCGGCGCGTCGTCCTGGTAGTAGTGCTTGTCGTGAGCAGCGATCTCGGCGGCGAGGCGTTTGAGCTCGGCTTTGGCCTGCGCCGCGGTGAGATCGGCGACCGGGATATTGCTGATATCCGGCATTCTCGTTGTCAAATCATCCCGCTGCTTTGATCAAACGCTCGGCGGCGGCGCGAGCCTCCGCGGTGATCTCGGCGCCGGCGAGCATGCGCGCGACCTCCTCGCGGCGCTTGTCGGCGGCGAGCTCGGCGACGCGGGTAGCTACCCGCTTGCCTTTGTCGAGCGCGCTTTTGCTGATGAGATAGTGTCGCTCGGCGCGCGCGGCCACCTGCGGGGCATGCGTCACGGCGATGACCTGCGCGCGGCGGGAAAGCCGCGCCAGGCGCACCCCGATGGCATCGGCGACTGCGCCGCCGGCGCCGGTATCGACCTCGTCGAAAACGAGCGTGGAGGCCGAGCCGCGGTCGGCCAGTACCACCTTGAGCGCCAACAGAAAGCGCGCCAGCTCCCCGCCGGAGGCAACCCGCATCAACGGTCCCGGCCGCGTGCCCGGATTGGTTTGTACCCAGAATTCGATACGATCTATCCCGTGGGGTCCTCCCGCCGCCGGGTCGGTGCCGATTTCAGTCACGAATCTCGCGCGTTCGAGTTTGAGTGGCTTGAGTTCTTCATTGACGGCGCGGTCGAGCGTGTCGGCTGCTTTCTTGCGGTCCCGGGATAGCGCGGCCGCCGCCTCACAATAGTGTGCGTCGGCCGCGCGTGCGGCCTCTTCGAGCGCGGCGAGGCGCTCGGCGCCGGCATCGATCAGGCCGAGCTCGGCGGCATACTGGGCTGCAAGTGCATTAAGCCGGTCGACCGGGACATTGTACTTGCGCGCCGCAGCCCGCAACGCGAACAAGCGCTCCTCGATCTTCTCGAGTTCACTCGGGTCGTGGTTGGCCGTGCGCAATGCCGCATCGAGATGTCCGCGCGCGTCATCGAGCGCCGCGAGCGCAGCATCGAGCGCCTTCACCGCCGGTTCGATCAGCGCCGGCGCCTGGGCGGTGCGACGCTCCAACCGGCGCACCGTTGCGGATAGCAAGGGTACGGGCGATTGCGCCCCTGCCACTGCGTCGTGGACCTCGCGCAGGTCGCCAGCGACCTTCTCCGCCTGCATCATGACGGCGCGCTTGTCGGCGAGCGCGGCTTCTTCCGATGCTTCCGGCGCGAGCCGGTTGAGCTCGTCGACGGCGTGGCGCAAAAAATCGGCCTCGCGCTGCGCCCGCTCCACCTCCGCGCGATGCGCCGCTACCGCGCCGGCGCGCGCGCGCCGCTCGTTCCACAGCCGCTCGACCTCCGCTGCCTGGCTGTCCAGGCCCGCGAAGGCGTCGAGCAGGCGGCGGTGCGCCGCCGCATCCACGAGCGCGCGCTCGTCGTGCTGGCCATGGATCTCGACCAAGGCCGTACCCAATGTTTTGAGAGCCTGCGCGCTCAGCGGCTGATCATTGACGAAAGCGCGCGTGCGGCCATCGGCGAACTGCACGCGTCGCAGAATGAGCTCGTCTTCCGCCGGGATATCGTTTTCCGCCATGAGCGCGCGCACGGCGTGATTCGCCGGCAATTCGAACGCGGCGGTCACCTGCCCCTGCTCGGCGCCGTGGCGCACCAGCGCTGCGTCGCCGCGCGCGCCGAGCGCCAGGGCGAAGGCGTCGAGCAGAATGGATTTGCCTGCGCCCGTTTCTCCCGTGAGCACCGACAGGCCGGACGCAAACTCGATATCGATCCGATCGATCAAGACGATATCGCGAATGGAAAGCCGCGCCAGCATGGCGATTGTCCTTGCCTTTCCCTGCACCGTAGACGCGCAAGATTGCCGGATGCCCGCCGCAGCCCGCCGCCGAGAAATGGACGCGCACGCGGTGACGAATCGCAACGGCAGCGGAACTTGTCCGGAACGACGCGCTGTAGGCGCCGCCAGTTGGGTAGAGCCCACTTGCGGTGTCAAGCCCGGCAGGGAATGGGAAAACGTTTTCCCGCGCCGACCTAGAATTTGCCCGAGGCCAGCTTCGTAAACGCCTGGCTGATCCAGTGGCCCTTGTTCTCGTTGGGCTCGAGCCCCCTCGTCTGCATGAGGGCATAGGCGTCTTTGTACCAACGGCTGTCCGGGAAATTGTGGCCCAGCACGGCGGCCGAGGTCTGCGCCTCCTCCACGATCCCGAGCGCCATGTAGGCTTCGGTGAGTCGCAGCAGCGCTTCTTCGACGTGTCGCGTGCGCTGATATCGCGTTACCACGACTTTGAAGCGATTGATGGCACCTGTGTAATTACGCGTATTCAGCAGTTGACGCCCGATATCCATCTCCTTGCCGGCCAGCTGGTCGCGGGCAATTTCGATCTTGCGCTTGGCGGCGACCGCGTATTCGGAGGTGGGATATTTGCGAGCGACTTCTTCGAGCGCCTGGACTGCCTTGTCGGTGCGATCCTGGTCGCGCGAAATTTCGGGCATCTGATCGAAATAGGACGCGCCGATGAGGTACTGCGCATAGGCGGCGTCCGGGCTTCCCGGATGTAACGTGACGTAGCGCTTGGCCGTGTTGACGCAGTCCTCGTAGGCACCGGCCTGGTAATAAGCGAAGGCCGACATGATCAACGCCTTGCGCGCCCATTCCGAATAAGGATGCTGGCGATCAACCTCTTCGAACTTCTTGGCCGCGCCTTTGGGGTCCTTCTTGCTGTTCAGAAGGTAGAGGCCCTCGTTGTAGAGCTTGTCGGCGGGCTCGTCGGGGGGAACGGTATCATGGTCGAACATGCTGCAGGCGCAAAGCGCGAGCGCCACCAGCGCGAAGGCAGCAAACCGCGTCGCCGCGCGCGCGCAGCTTTCCACGCCCTCGACCGTCGCTGACCATAATGCCATGGATCGGATGAATCCCGTCCCCGACGCGAGGTTCAACCGCTGCCCGCCCCGTCGCCGCCCGATAAATCCCCGTCGCCCTTTAGGAAATAGGCCGCCATTCCGCCCGGAATGTGGCAGGCTGAAATGCTTGGCGCCGCTTGGGTTTTAAGACCGGTCGGGGCCGAAGGCCGGGGCCAAACGCGAGGCGATCTCGGCATGGCCGGTAATCGGCCGCGGAGTCTCCCCTTCCACCCACGTCCAGGCGGTCGTATCCGACATCAGGGCACACAGCACCGCATGATTGAGCTTGTGGCCCCCGCGCAACGAGCGGTAAGTGCCGAGCAAAGGAGCGCCCGCGAGCGCCAGATCGCCGACTGCGTCCAAGACCTTGTGGCGAACGAACTCGTCGGGAAAACGCGTACCCTCTGGGTTGAGAATACGATTGTCGCTGACGACGAGCGTATTTTCGAGCGAGGCACCGAGCGCGTAACCGCCGTTCCACAAGCTTACCACGTCACGCAGGAAGCCGAAGGTGCGTGCGCGTGCGATCTCGCGGCGGAACGTGTCGGGTTTTAAGTCGATCGCCAATGTTTGGCGCCCGATGAGCGTGTGCTCGAACTCGATCTCCGCTTCGATGCGGAAGCCGCGCGGGTTGGGCCGCAGCTCGCCGTACGCATCGCCCATTGCCACCCGCACTGGCTTGAGCACCTTGATATGGCGGCGCGGCCGATCGAACGTCTTTAGACCTACCGAATCGATTGCGGCGACAAAGGGAGCCGCGCTGCCATCCATGATCGGCGCTTCTGGGCCGTCGATCTCGACAACGGCATTGTCGACGCCGAGGCCCGCGAGCGCCGCCAAGACATGCTCGGCAGTCGAGACGAGCGGACCGGAAGCATCGCCGAGAACCGTGGCGAATTCGGTGGCAGTCACCGCGCTCATATCGGCCGGGATTTCGCGGTCCTGCCATCCTTCGACCCGGGTACGGACGAAGCGTAATCCCGTATCGGGATCGGCCGGATGCAGCGTCAGCGTCACCGGCAAACCGGAATGAACGCCGACACCACACAAATCGGTGTGGTCGCGAAGCGTCGTCTGCCTGGCGACTTTCATAATCCCGTCCCAGCCACTCCCCCGGCCGCCCGCATCCATGGGACGCAGCGGATCACCTTAGACGGGTGACGTCGGTCGCATTCCTGCCATCGGTAAGGCTGTACGAAACCCGCGGGCAAGAAGTCCGGCCGCGTAGTCCCCCGACGAAAACCCCTTTGACGGTGAAAGCTTAGCCGCGGTCGGGCGGAAGTCCAACTCACGCTTTTTTACCGACTGTTACCGGGGGGGCCGCCGCAATCGCGGC